>NZ_JBJGZC010000027.1:0-59703 GCF_054050315.1 Geodermatophilus sp. SYSU D00867
GTCGGCTCACCACCGGACGGGGTGAGCCGACGCCCGGAACGGTCGTGCCGGACGTGCGGGACGGGGAGCCGCTGCCCGCAGGAGGCGGAGCAACCGCGTCGGTCAGGGGGTGGCGGCCAGCGTCGAGGGCACCGAGGTCCCGGTACCGGCGTCGGTGAGGTTGGTGAAGACCTCCCGCGTCGCCGTCGACCGGTTCATGGTGATGAAGTGGATGCCCGGCACGCCCTCGTCCAGCAGCCGCCGGCACATCGCCGTCGCCACCTCGACGCCGTAGGCGCGCACCGCCGCCTTCTCCTCGGGTGAGTCGCCGTCGAGCTCGGCGAACCGCGCGGCCAGCCCCTCGGGGAACGCCTGGCCCGACAGCTGGACGATGCGCGCGATCTGCCGCGCGTTGGTGACCGGCATGACCCCGGCGATCACCGGCACGTCGCAGCCGTGGGCGGCGACCCGGTCGCGCAGCCGCAGGTAGTCCTCGACGCGGAAGAACATCTGCGTGATCGCGAAGTCCGCCCCGGCGCGGCACTTGCGCACGAACATCTCGACGTCGGTCTCGAAGTCCGGCGAGCGCGGGTGCCGCTCGGGGAAGGCCGCGACGCCGACGGAGAAGTCGCCCATCGAGCGGATCAGCTCCACCAGCTCCGAGGCGTACTCCAGGCCCTCGGGGTGCCGGACCCACTCGGCCTGCGGATCGGTACCCGGCGGGTCGCCGCGCAGCGCCAGCAGGTTGCGCACGCCCGCGGCGGCCAGCCGGCTGACCACGTGCCGCAGCTCGGCAACCGAGTGGTTGACCGCGGTCAGGTGCGCCAGCGGGGTCATCGTCGTCTCGGCGGCGATCCGCTCGGTGACGGCGACGGTGCCCTCGCGGGTCGAGCCGCCGGCGCCGTAGGTGACCGACACGAACGACGGCTGCAGCCGCTCGAGCTGCCGCAGCGCCGTCCACAGCTGGACCTCGGCCTCGGGTGTCTTCGGGGGGAAGAACTCGAACGACCACGTGGGCCGCGACGAGGCGAGCAGCTCGCGGACGCTTCGGGTCACGGGTGCCGAGGGTACGGGGAACCGCACCACTGCATCCGTCCACACGCTCCCGGCAGAAGACCCGGGGAAGACGACGACACCGCGACGGCAGTGCGGCGAGGAGGTCCCGTGAGCGCCCACCACCGGCCCCTGGACAGGACGCGCGCGACTCGATGGGGCGATACTGGCCGCGTGATCACCGGGGCGGCAGAGGCAGAGTCCGTGGTCCGGCCCCTGGCGCCGCCCCTGGAGGCCGCCGACCTGGACCGGATCCGCGGCGCCGTCTCCGCCGCGCTGACCGGGTTCCTGGAAGAGCAGCGGACCACGCTCGCGGGGATGGCGCCGGCGCTCACCCCCGTCGTCGACGAGGTCTGCGCGCTCGCCGACGGCGGCAAGCGGCTGCGCCCGCTGTTCGCCTACTGGGGCTGGCGCGGGGTCACCGAGGACGTCCGCGGCCCGGCCGAGGACGAGGCCGCGGTGCTGCGCGCGGTCGCCGCGCTGGAGTTCGTCCACGCCAGCGCCCTGGTCCACGACGACGTCATGGACGGCGCCCTCACCCGCCGCGGCCGTCCCGCCACGCACGTCGGCTTCGCCGCCCGGCACGGCGACGACGGCCTGTCCGGCGACGGCGAGGCCTTCGGCGTCGGCGCGGCCATCCTCGTCGGCGACCTCGCACTGGTCTGGTCCGACGAGCTGCTGCGCCGCTCGGGCATCAGCGCCCCGGCGCTGGCCCGGGCCCGCTCGGTCTGGGACACCATGCGCACCGAGGTCACCGCCGGCCAGTACCTCGACCTGCTGCGCGCCGCCGGCGGCCTGCCCGGCGCCCAGGGCGCGCTCACCGTCGCCCGCTACAAGAGCGCCGGCTACACCGTCCAGCGACCGCTGCAGCTCGGCGCCGCCATCGCCGGCGCCGGACCCCGCGCCGCCGACGTCTACACCGCCGTCGGCCTGCCGCTGGGCGAGGCGTTCCAGCTGCGCGACGACGTCCTCGGCGTGTTCGGCGACCCCGCCGTCACCGGCAAGTCCGCCGACGACGACCTGCGCGAGGGCAAGCAGACGCTGCTGGTCGCCCTCGCCGAGGAGGCCGCCGACGACGCCGGCCGCCGCCTGCTGCGCAGCTGCCTGGGCAACCCGGACTGCGGCGCCGAGCAGCTGGACGCGCTGCGCCGGCTGATGGAGGACACCGGCGCCCGCGCCCGGGTCGAGGAGCGGATCGCCGAGCGCACCGCCACCGCCCGCCGCGCGATCGCCGACGCCCCGATCGCCGACGAGGCCCGCGCCGCACTCGACGCGCTCGCGGTCGCGGCGACCTCGCGGACCGCCTGAACGTGCGCACCGTCCCCGGGCCGACCGACCGGGTCGTCGTCGTCGGCGCCGGCCTCGCCGGCCTCGCGACGGCGCTGCGGCTGCGCGGCGCCGGCCGCGAGGTGACCGTCGTCGAGCGTGGCGAGGGCCCCGGCGGGCGCGCCGGTGTCGTGGCCCGCGACGGCTACGTCCTCGACACCGGCCCCTCGGTGTTCACCGCGCCGGAGCTGGTGGCCGACACGCTGGCCGCCGTCGGCGAGAAGCTCGAGGACCGGCTGACGCTGGTGCCGCTGGAGACCACCTACCGGGCGCAGTTCGCCGACGGCTCCCACCTGGACGTGCACGCCGACGTCGACCGGTTCGCCGCCGAGGTCGAGGCGCTGGCCGGCCCGGCCGAGGCCGCCGCGCTGCGCCGCTACCTCGCCGACCTCGCCGAGCTGTACCGGCTGCAGCTGGACACCTTCATCGACCGCAACCTCGACACCCCGCTGGACCTGCTCGGCCCCGAGCTGTGGGCGCTGGTCCGGCGCGGCGGGTTCGGGCGGCTGTCGAGCCACGTCGCGCGCTTCTTCACCGACGACCGGCTGCGCCGGCTGTTCAGCTTCCAGGCCCTCTACGCCGGGGTGTCGCCGTTCCGGGCGATCGCCGCGTACGCGGTCATCGCGCAGCTCGACATCGGCGCGGGCGTCTGGCACCCGGTCGGCGGGATCGGCGCGGTGCCGCGCGCGATGGCCGCCGCGGCCGCGGACGCCGGCGTGGTGTTCCGGTACGGCGCGACGGTGGAGGAGCTGGAGCTGCGCGGCCGGCGGGTCACCGGCGTCTGCCTCGCGGGCGGCGAGCGGCTGCCCGCCGACGCCGTCGTCGTGACCGCCGACGTGCCCGAGCGGCTGGTGCCGGGCTTCGCCCGCCGCCGGCGGCCCACCTACTCGCCGTCGTGCGTGACGCTGCACCTCGGCGTGCGGAACGAGCTGCCCGGGCAGGCGCACCACACGATCAGCTTCGGCGCGGCCTGGCGGCAGGTGTTCGACGAGCTCACCCGCGACGGCCGGCCGATGAGCGACCCCAGCCTGCTGGTGAGCACGCCCTCGGTCACCGACCGGTCGCTGGTGCCCGGCGGCGGGCAGGTGCTCAGCGTCGTCGCGCCCGCGCCGAACCTCGACCCGCACTCCGGTGGCAACCCCGGCATCGACTGGGACGCCCTCGCCCCCCGCTACCGCGAGGAGGTGCTGGGCGTGCTCGAGGCCCGCGGCTGGACGGGGATCTCCGACGCGATCGAGGTGGAGCACGTGGACACCCCGCTGACCTGGGCTCGGCAGGGCATGGCGGCCGGCACGCCGTTCGCCCTGGCGCACACCTTCGGCCAGACCGGTCCCTTCCGGACGCCGACGCTGCCCCGCCGGGGCCCGGAGAACGTGGTGCTGGCCGGCTCGTCGGTGCAGCCCGGCGTCGGCGTGCCGATGGTGGTGATCAGCGGCCGGCTGGCCGCCGAGCGGATCACCGGGCCGGTGACGCGGTGACGGCGACCGAGCGGCCGCTGACGCAGGCCGAGCGGCAGGAGCGGCTCGACGCCGCCTACCGGCACTGCGCCGCGGTCAACGCCGAGCACGGCAAGAGCTACCACCTCGCCACCCGGCTGCTCACCGCCGACCGCCGCCCGGCGATCCACGCGCTGTACGCCGCGGCGCGCACCGCCGACGACCTCGTCGACCACCCCGGCGCCGACCCCGAGGCCGACCTCGCCGACTGGTCGCGGGCGCTGCTGGACGAGCTGGAGGCCGGCTGGTCCGACGACCCGGTGCGCCTGGCGACGGTGCACACCTACCGCCGGTACCGCATCCCGGTCGAGCACCTCGTCGACTTCCTCGCCGCGATGACCAGCGACCTCACCGTCACCGGCTACGCCGACATCGCCGCCCTGGACCGGTACATGTGGGGCTCGGCGTCGGTGATCGGCCTGCAGGTGCTGCCCGTCCTGGGCACCGCGCCCGGCGTCACGCAGGAGGAGGCCGCGCCGCACGCCATCGCGCTCGGCGAGGCGTTCCAGCTGACCAACTTCCTGCGCGACGTCGCCGAGGACGCCGACCGCGGCCGGGTCTACCTCCCCGCCGACGTCATGGCCGCCCACGGCGTGACCCGCGAGCAGATCGAGGCCAAGCGGCACGACGCCCGCTTCCGCGCGCTCATGCAGGAGATGGTGGAGATCGTCCGCCGCCGCTACGACGACGCCGCCCCCGGGACGCCGATGCTCGCGCCCGAGTCCAGGGACTGCGTGCGCGCGGCCACGGCGCTCTACGGCGGGATCCTCACCGAGATCGAGCGCGCCGACTACCGGGTGCTCGACCGCCGGGTGACGGTGTCCAAGCCGCGCCGGCTCGGGGTCTTCGCCCGCCGCCTCGCGAGCGCCCAGGCGGTGCGGCTCAGGAGGCGGCGCTCCTAGAAGGCCAGGGCCTGCGCGCGCCGGGTGACCTCGGTGTGCCGGTCCCCGCGCAGCGCCTCGACCGGGGTGCCGGGCAGCGACTCGTCGGCGCGGAACAGCCACTCGAAGACCTCGGCGTCGGTGAACCCGCCGTCCTTGAGGACGGTGATCAGCCCCGGCAGGTGCCGCAGCACGGCGCCGTCCTGCAGGAAGTCGGCGGGGATGCGGCTGTTGCCGCTGCCCGGCACGGCCATGAGCTTGCCCTCGCGGACCAGCTGCCGGACCTTGTTGGGCGAGACCCCGAGCGCGTCGGCGACCTCGGCCGGCGTGAGGGTCTCGATCTCGTCGGACTGCACGGTCCGAGCCTAGGACGGCGCGGGACCCGGCTACCATCGGCAGCGGGCCGTGACTGGCGCATCGAGGTGGGGCACCACCGGGGAGCGGCCTGCACTCCCCCGCCGGGCGCCTGGGCACCGCTGACGCCGACACCCGCCAGGAGCCCCCATGAGCGACGTGACCCCCTCCTTCGACGCCGCCGCCGCGTCCACCGCCTACCGCAGCGCCCTGTCGGTCATCGCCGAGGTCGAGCCGCGGGTGGCCGACGCGATCGGCGCGGAGCTCGCCGACCAGCGCGCCTCCCTCAAGCTCATCGCCAGCGAGAACTACGCCAGCCCCGCGGTGCTGCTGACCATGGGCAACTGGTTCAGCGACAAGTACGCCGAGGGCACGGTCGGCCACCGCTTCTACGCCGGCTGCCAGAACGTCGACACCGTCGAGGCGCTGGCCGCCGAGCACGCCCGCGAGCTGTTCGGCGCCCCCTACGCCTACGTCCAGCCGCACTCGGGCATCGACGCCAACCTGGTCGCGTTCTGGGCGGTGCTCGCCCAGCGGATCGAGTCCCCCGCCCTGGAGCGGGCCGGCGTCCGGCACGTCAACGACCTCACCGACGAGGACTGGGCCACCCTGCGGCACGCCCTCGGCGACCAGCGGATGCTCGGCATGAGCCTCGACGCCGGCGGCCACCTCACCCACGGCTTCCGCCCGAACATCAGCGGCAAGATGTTCGCCCAGTCCTCCTACGGCACCGACCCGGGGACCGGGCTGCTGGACTACGACGCCGTCCGCGCCCGCGCCCGCGAGTTCCGCCCGCTGATCCTCATGGCCGGCTACTCCGCCTACCCGCGCAAGGTCGACTTCGCGAGGATGCGCGAGATCGCCGACGAGGTCGGCGCGACGCTCGTGGTGGACATGAGCCACTTCGCCGGCCTGGTCGCCGGGAAGGTCTTCACCGGCGACTTCGACCCGGTGCCGCACGCGCACGTGGTCACCAGCACCAGCCACAAGTCTCTGCGCGGCCCGCGCGGCGGGTTCGTGCTGGCCCAGCCCGAGTACAGCGACGCCGTCGACCGCGGCTGCCCGATGGTGCTCGGCGGCCCGCTGCCGCACGTCATGGCCGCCAAGGCGGTCGCCTTCGCCGAAGCGCGCCGCCCGGAGTTCGCCGGCTACGCGCAGGCCGTCGTCGACAACGCCGTCTCCCTCGCCGAGGGGCTGTCCCGCCGCGGCGCCCGGCTGGTCACCGGCGGCACCGACAACCACATCGTGCTGCTCGACGTCTCCGGCTTCGGCCTCACCGGCCGGCAGGCCGAGTCGGCGCTGCTCGACGCCGGCATCGTCACCAACCGCAACGCGATCCCGGCCGACCCCAACGGCGCCTGGTACACCTCCGGCGTGCGGCTGGGCACCCCCGCGCTGACCACCCGCGGGTTCGGCGCCGCCGAGTTCGACCGCACCGCCGAGCTCATCGTCGACGTGCTGTCGCACACCAGCCCGACCGCGACCAGGGACGGCTCGCCGTCGAAGGCCAGGTACGTCGTCGACGGCGGGCTGGCCGAGAAGACCCGCGCGGCCGCGGCCGAGCTGGTCGCCGCGCACCCGCTCTACCCCGGGCTCGAGCTGTCCTGAGCCCGCGACGGCGGCCCGGCCCGGGGCGGGCGCCCCGGGCCGGGACCGTCAGACGTCGCTGTCGCGGTCCTCGGGCTTCTTCGACGTCTCGATCTCGGTCTCGGTGAGCGGGGCGCCGCTGGCCTCGTCCATCCCGCCCCGCTCGACCCCGGCCTCGTCCTGCGGGCCCGGCTCGGGTGTCTGCTCGCTCACGTGCTCGTCCTCTCGCTCGTCGGTCGGTGCCCGCACGCCTACCCCCGCCGGGGCGGGTGCACGCGGGCGGACCCTCCCGTGACCGGTGTGACGGGAGGGTGCGCCGGCCCGCCCGCCTGCGCGTGTGCGGGCCGCTCCCGGGCGGGGCGCTCCTAGAATCCTGCTCGTGGACACCGCCGTGACCGACCCCGTGGTCGGCCTGGTCCTCGAGGGGCGCTACCGCCTCGAGGAGCGGCTGGCGCGCGGCGGCATGTCCACCGTCTACGCCGCCACCGACCTCCGGCTGCACCGCACGGTCGCGGTCAAGGTCATGGCCGAGCACCTGGCGCACGACCCGACGTTCGTCGGCCGGTTCACCCGCGAGGCGCGCGCCGCCGCGATGCTCAGCCACCCCAACGTCGTCGGGGTGAGCGACCAGGGCAGCGACCAGGGGCTGGTCTTCCTGGTGATGGAGCTGGTCCGCGGCCGCACGCTGCGCGACCTGCTGCAGGCCCGCGGCCGGCTCACCGTCGCCGAGGCCTTCGCCGTCCTCGAGCCGGTGCTGGCCGGGCTGTCGGCCGCGCACCGCGCCAGCATCGTGCACCGCGACGTCAAGCCCGAGAACGTGCTCATCGGCCACGACGGCACGGTGAAGGTCGCCGACTTCGGCCTGGCCCGCGCGCTCACCGGCACCGGGCAGACCAGCCACACCGGCGGCGTGCTCATCGGCACGGTCGCCTACCTGTCCCCCGAGCAGCTCGAGCGCGGCCGCGCCGACGCCCGCAGCGACGTCTACGCCGCCGGGCTGGTGCTGTTCGAGATGCTCACCGGCCACCCGCCCTACGGCGGCGACACCCCGCTGGCGGTGGCCTACCAGCACGTGCACCACGACGTGCCCCTGCCCTCGGCCGAGGTGCCGACCGTGCCGTGGCAGGTCGACGAGCTGGTCAAGCGGACGACGCGCCGCGACCCCGCCGTCCGCCCGCTCGACGCCGGCGCCTTCCTCGCCGACCTCGAGGACGTCCGCAGCGACCTGGGCCTGGCCCGCGTGCCGGTCCCCACCGGGCGCAGCTCCGCGGGTCCCGCCACCATCCGCCCGACCAACCGGCCCCCGCGCCGGCACCCCAGCGACCCCGGCGACGGCAGCGAGCCCGGCACCGAGGTGCTCGGCGGCAGCCGTCCCTCCCGCGCCGGGCGCACCAGCCTGCTGCCCAACGTCGGCACCGGCTCGACGGCCGACGTCGGCGGGCGGCGGCCCGCGCCGCCGCAGCGCACCGGCGTCTCCCCGCAGGTGCGGCGCCGCCGCGCGCGGCTGGCCGTCGCGGTCGTGCTGCTGCTGGCGGTCACCATCGGCGCGATCGGCTGGTGGATGGGCTCCGGCCGCTGGACGCAGGTGCCCTCGCTGGTCGGCAGCGACCGTGCCGCCGCGGTCGACCTGCTGCAGGAGGCGGGCCTGGACCCCGTCTTCGCCGAGGAGCAGTTCAGCGAGACCGTGCCCGAGGGCACGGTCATCTCCGCCGACCCCGACGGCGGCGAGGCGATCCGCAACAGCGACGTCGAGCTGGTGGTCTCCAAGGGGCCCGAGCGGTTCACCGTGCCCACCGACCTGGTCGGGCAGCCGGTCGAGGCGGTGCGCGAGGCGCTGGCCGGCATCCCCGTCGTCCCCACCGAGCAGCAGGACTACGACGAGGAGATCCCGGTCGGGTCGGTCACCGGCTTCGAGCCCGAGGCCGGCACGGAGGTCAGGCGCGGCGACCCGGTGACGGTGTTCGTCAGCCGCGGGCCGGCGCCGGTCGCGGTCGCCAACGTCGTCGGCCAGCCCGCCGACGCCGCGCAGGCCAACCTGGAGGCCCAGCACTTCACCGTCGTCCGCACCGAGGGCCGCAGCGCCGACGTCCCCACGGGGGCGGTCATGGCGGTCACCCCGGGGCCGGGCACCGAGGCGCCCTACGGCAGCGAGGTGACCATCCAGGTCTCCGTCGGCGTGCCGCAGGTGACCGTGCCCGACGTGACCGGCATGGGCGAGGACGAGGCGACCGCGGCCCTCGAGGCCGCGGGCCTGACGGTCACCACGTCCACCTTCATCACCGGCGACCGCGTGTACCGGCAGAGCCCGGGCGCGGGCACCGTCGTCGACCAGGGCAGCCAGGTGAGCCTGCTGCTCAGCTTCGGGTGAGCGGCGCCCCCTCCACCCCGGTCGGTGCGCACGTCCAGGTCGCGGGGGGCCTGGCCACCGGCGGGCTGCGATACACCGACGACGTCGGCGCGCAGGCGGTGCAGGTTTTCGTCGGCAACCCGCGCGGCTGGAAGCGGTCGGCCGGCGACCCCGTCCAGGACGCCGCGTTCGTCGCGGGCCTGGCCGAGCGCGGCGTCCCGTCGTTCGTGCACACGCCGTTCCTGGTGAACGTCGGCTCGCCCACCCCGGCAACCGTCGACCGCTCCGTCGAGACGATCGCCGCCGACCTCGCCCGCGGCGTGCAGCTCGGCGTGCGCGGCGTCGTCGTGCACGCGGGGTCCGCCGTCGACGAGGACCGCTACGAGGCCGCGCTGCGCCAGCTGCACGAGCGGCTGCTGCCGGTGCTCGACGCCCTCCCCGACGACGGCCCGCGGCTGCTGGTCGAGCCGACGGCGGGCGGCGGCCGGTCGCTGGCGGCCACCGTCGAGGACCTCGGCCCCTACCTCGCGGCGCTGGACTGGCACCCGAGGGTCGGCGTCTGCCTGGACACCTGCCACGCGTGGGCGGCCGGGCACGACCTGGCCACCCCGGGCGGGACGACGGCGACCCTGGACGCGCTGGAGGCCACCGTGGGCCCGGGCCGGCTCGGGCTGGTGCACGCCAACGACTCCCTCGACGAGCGCGGCTCCAAGCGGGACCGGCACACCACCATCGGCGAGGGCTCGATCGGCGTCGGCGCCTTCGGCGAGCTGATGGCGCACCCGTCGATGGCCGGGGTGCCGGTCGTCGTCGAGACGCCGAGCGCCGACCGTGGCCACGCCCGCGACATCGCCCTGCTGTGCGCCCTCCGCGACGGTGTCGACCTGCCCGGGGTTGCCTCCGCCGCCTGAGTGGCGCGACCGGGGAGAGCGACACGCCGCGGTTACCCTGCGGGTTCGCGTCTTCACTTGCGGTGATCTACGGCACCGGATTGGCTCGCATCCCACCGCGGCCGCCCGGCTGCGGAGAGTTCCCCGAGGAGCCGTCCTTGCCCACTCGTCGCACCCTGACCGTCGGCGTCGTCGCGCTGGCGACCGCCGGCCTCGGCGTCACCGCCGGCCCCGCCGCCGCCGCGCCCGCCGACGGCGGCCCGCGGGCCACCTACGTGGTCACCGTCGACCGCTCCACCCTCCCCGACCAGGCGGCGGACCGGGCCCGTGGCCTCGGTGGGCGGATCGCCCACGTCTACACCGCGGCGCTCACCGGCTTCGCCGTCGAGCTGCCCGAGGCCGCCGCGGGCCGGCTGTCGGCCATCCCGGGCGTGGTCGCCGTCGAGCGCGACCGGGTGGTCACCGCCGAGGGCGCGCAGTCCAGCGCGCCGTGGGGCCTGGACCGCACCGACCAGCGCGACCTGCCGCTGTCCGGCACGTTCGGGTACACCGCGACCGGCAGCGGCGTCACCGCCTACGTCATCGACACCGGCATCAACTACACGCACACCGACTTCGGCGGCCGGGCGGTCTCCGGCTACGACGCCGTCGACGGCGGCCCGGCCGACGACTGCAACGGCCACGGCACGCACGTCGCGGGCACCGTGGGCGGCACCACGCACGGCGTGGCCAAGGGCGTGCGGCTGGTCGGCGTGCGGGTGCTCGGCTGCGACGGCAACGGCACCACTGCGGGCGTCGTCGCCGGCATCGACTGGGTGACCGCCGACCACGCGGCGGGCGCGCCGGCGGTGGCGAACATGAGCCTGGGCGGCGGGGCGAGCACGGCGATCGACACCGCCGTCCGCAACTCCATCGCCGACGGCGTCACCTACGCCGTCGCGGCCGGCAACGGCAACAACGCGGGCGTGGCCCAGGACGCCTGCGCCTCCTCACCCGCGCGGGTGCCCGCCGCGCTCACCGTGGGCGCCACCGACCGCACCGACACCGCCGCGTCGTTCAGCAACTACGGCGCCTGCGTGGATCTGCTCGCTCCCGGCGTCGGCATCACCAGCGCCTGGCACACCACGCCGACGGCGACCAGCACGATCAGCGGCACCTCGATGGCCACGCCGCACGTCGCGGGCGTCGCCGCGCTGTACCTGCAGGGCGACACCGGCGCCGCGCCGGCGACGGTCGCCAGGGCGGTCACCGCGGCCGCGACGACGAACCACGTGACGCTGTCGCGCACCGCCACCCGGGCCGGCACGCCGAACCGGCTGCTGTTCAGCTCCTGGTGAGCCGCGGCGCCTGCCGGCCTCCCATCGGTGGCCGGCAGGCGTCCTAGCGGTCGAGGAGGTCGGCGAGGACGTCGCCGGCGCGGTCGACCGCGGCCCGGTCGACGTCGAGGTGCGTGACCAGGCGGATCCGCCGTGGGCTCACCTGGGACACCAGCACACCGCGCGCCTTGGCGGCCTCGGCCACGACCGGCGCCGGGACGTCGTCGACCACGACCATGTTCGTCTCGACCGTCGCCGGGTCCACGCCCAGCCGCTTGGCCAGCAGCCGGGCGTGCTCGTGGTCCTCGGCCAGCCGGGCGAGGTGGTGGTCCAGGGCGTACAGCCCGGCCGCGGCCAGCACCCCGGCCTGCCGCATGCCGCCGCCGAGGCGCTTGCGCCACAGCCGGGCGGCGGCGATCCGCTCGGCGGAGGCGACCAGCACCGACCCGACCGGCGCGCCCAACCCCTTGGACAGGCAGACCGACGCGGTGTCGGCCAGCCGCCCGTAGGTGGCGAGGTCGGTGCCGGCGGCGACGGAGGCGTTCCAGATCCGGGCGCCGTCGAGGTGCACGGCGACGCCGGCGTCGCGGGACCAGGCGAACAGCCGCTCGAGCTCGGCCAGCGGCTGCACCCGCCCGCCGCCGCGGTTGTGCGTGTTCTCCACGGCGACGGCGGCGGTGGCGGTCAGGTGCCAGTCACCGCGCGGGCGCACCTGGTCGATCAGCGCGCCGGCGTCGAGCAGCCCGCCGGAGGACACCACCGTGCGGGTGGAGATGCCGAACACCGCGGCCGCGGCACCCATCTCGTAGGTGACCACGTGCGCGTCCGCGTCGCAGAGCACCTCCTGGCCGGGCTCGCACACCAGCCGCATGCCGATCTGGTTGCCCATGGTCCCGGACGGCACGAACAGCGCGGCCTCGTGGCCGAACAGGTCCGCGACGCGCTCCTCGAGCGCGGTGATCGCCGGGTCCTCGCCGTAGACGTCGTCGCCCACCTCGGCCTCGGCCATCGCCCGGCGCATGCCGGGGGTGGGCTTCGTGACGGTGTCGGACCGGAGGTCGATCACGGCCTCGTCCCGAGGCTCGTCCCGAGCTGGCGAGGGATGGGGAGGACGAGGTCCTTACCCACGCAGCATCTCCGCCACGAGGAAGGCGAGCTCCAGGGACTGCCCGGTGTTCAGCCGCGGGTCGCAGGCGGTCTCGTACCGGCTGTTGAGGTCCTCGTCGCTGATCTCCATGGCCCCGCCGAGGCACTCGGTGACGTCCTCGCCGGTGAGCTCGACGTGGATGCCGCCGGGCCAGGTGCCCAGCGCACGGTGCACGTCGAAGAAGCCGAGGACCTCGTCGACGATCCGGTCGAAGTGCCGGGTCTTGTAGCCGGTCGAGGACTCGTGGGTGTTGCCGTGCATCGGGTCGCACTGCCACACGACCTGGTGGCCGCTGGCGGTGACCTTCTCCACGATGGCGGGGAGGACGTCGCGGATCTTGCCGTTGCCCATGCGGCTGATCAGCGTCAGCCGGCCCGGGACGCCGTCGGGGTCCAGCCGCTCGACCAGCTCGGTGGCCTGCTCCGGGGTGGTGGAGGGCCCGATCTTGACGCCGATCGGGTTGGCGATGCGCGACATGAACTCCACGTGCGCGCCGTCGAGCTGGCGGGTGCGCTCGCCGATCCACACGAAGTGCGCCGAGGCGGCGTAGGGCCGGCCCTCGTGCACCCGCAGCAGCGCGGCCTCGTAGTCGAGGACCAGCGCCTCGTGGCTGTTGTAGAGCTCGACGCCGCGCAGCGCGCTGTCGTCGACCCCGCAGGCCTTCATGAACGCCAGCGCCCGGTCGATCTCGCGGGCGATGACCTCGTAGCGGACACCGGCCGGCGAGTTGGCGACGAAGTCCTTGTTCCAGTCGTGGACGGCGTGCAGGTCGGCCAGGCCGCCGTGCGCGTAGGCGCGGATCATGTTCATGGCCGCGGCCGAGTTGGCGTAGGCGCGCACCAGCCGGTTCGGGTCGGGGATGCGCTTCTCGAGCACCGGCTCCAGCGAGTTGACCATGTCGCCCCGGTAGGACGGCAGGCCCAGGGCGTCGGTGTCCGACGAGCGCGGCTTGGCGTACTGCCCGGCCACCCGGCCGACCTTGACCACCGGCACGCTCGCGCCGTAGGTGAGGACGACGGCCATCTGCAGCAGCGTGCGCGTGGTGCTCTGCAGGTGCGCGTCGGTGTTGAGGTCGAAGGTCTCCGCGCAGTCCCCGCCCTGCAGCAGGAACGCCCGGCCCTGCGCCACCTCGGCCAGCCGGCCGCGGAGCTCGTCGACCTCGCTGGGCGCCACGATCGGCGGCACGGACGACAGCGTCCTCAGGACGCCGTCGAGCGCGGCGCGATCGGGCCAGGTCGGCTGCTGGGCGGCGGGGAGCTCCCGCCACCGGTCGAGACCGGGCACCGGCTGCGGGGATGGGGACAGGCTCACGCGGTCGAGGGTACGGCGGTCACCTCCTCACCCGAAGAACACCTCGGCCTCGGCGTACCGCTCCAGGGGGACCAGCTTCAGCCGCGCGGTCGCCTCCGCGATCGGCACGGGGACGACGTCGGTCCCGCGCAGGGCCACCATGACACCGGAGCGGCCCTCGTGCAGCGCGCCGACCGCGGCCAGGCCGAAGCGGGTGGCCAGCACCCGGTCGAACGCCGACGGCGTGCCGCCGCGCTGGATGTGCCCGAGCACCACCGCGCGCGCCTCCCGGCCGGTGCGCTCCTCGAGCAGCGCGGCCAGCGCGGCGCCGATGCCGCCGAGCCGGACGTGGCCGAAGGCGTCCCGCTCGCCGGTGGCGGTCACCAGGTCGCCGTCGGCCGGCCGCGCCCCCTCGGAGACGACGACGATCGGCGAGTAGCCGGACTCGAAGCGGTGCAGGCAGTGCGCGACCACGGCCTCGACGTCGAACGGGCGCTCGGGCACCAGCACGACGGTGGCGCCGCCGGCCATCCCCGCGTGCAGCGCGATCCAGCCGGCGTGCCGCCCCATCACCTCGACGACCAGCGTCCGGTGGTGGCTGTCACCGGTGGTGTGCAGCCGGTCGATGGCCTCCATCGCGACGCCGACCGCGGTGTCGAAGCCGAAGGTGTAGTCGGTGCCGTCGAGGTCGTTGTCGATCGTCTTGGGGACGCCGACCACCCGCACCCCCTCCCCCGTCAGCTTCGCGGCGACGCCGAGGGTGTCCTCGCCGCCCACCGGGACCAGCGCCTCGATCCCGTGCCGCTCGAGGGTGGCCATCACCCGCGCGGGGCCGCCGTCGATGGCGTAGGGGTTGGTGCGGGAGGTGCCGAGCACGGTGCCGCCACGGGGCAGCAGCCCGCGGACGGCGGCCAGGTCCAGGGGGACGGCGTCGTCGTCGAGCAGCCCGCGCCAGCCGTCGCGGAAGCCGACCACCTCGTCCCCGGAGCCGATGCCGCACCGGACCACGGCCCGGATGACCGCGTTGAGGCCGGGGCAGTCTCCCCCGCCGGTCAGGATCCCGATGCGCACGACGCCTCCCGGACGGACGAACCGCAGGTCAGCACGATCCTGCACCCGATCGGTGACCGCGGTCACCGTCTACGCGCCGGAACCGGCAGGATCGCCGGCGTGGACCCCGCCGAACTGCTCGCGCTGATGCCCTTCGCCGTCGCCACCGGCGTCGAGCTGGACCGGGCCGGGCCCGGCGAGGTGGCCGGCCGGCTGCCGTGGGCGCCGCAGCGGTGCACCGCCGGCGGGGTGCTGCACGGCGGCGCGCTGATGACGCTGGCCGACACCGTCGGCGCGGTGTGCGCCTTCCTCAACCTGCCGCCCGGGGCCTCGACGTCGACCCTCGCCTCGTCGACGTCGCTCCTGCGCGCGGTCCGCGGCGGGACCGCGCACGCCACCGCCCGCCCGCTGCACGTCGGCCGCTCGACGGTCGTCGTCCTCACCGAGGTGACCGACGACGACGGGCGCCCGGTCGCCTCGGTCACCCAGACCCAGGCCGTGCTCGGACCCGCCTGAGTCACGGTCCGCCCCACCCGCCCCAGCCGCCCCGGCGCCGCCGGTTCCGGTACAGGACCGGCCGCGCCCTGCCGACGCTGCGGCGCGGTGCCGGGCGCTCTGCCCGGGCCGGGAGGGGGACGGCGTGCTCGGACGGTGGGGCATCAGGACGAAGGTGGTCGCGCTGGCCGTCGCCAGCGTGGCGGCGACCGGTGGCGCGATGGCCGGGGTGAGCGCGTGGCAGAGCGCGCGGTTCGCCGACACCACGCAGGAGTCGGTGACCGAGCTGGTCGAGGAGAGCGTCGCGCGCACCGCGGCCGGGGTGCGGGACGTCGTCGCCACCCAGGGCCAGTCCACCGCCGCGCGGGTCGACAGCCAGCTCGCCGTCGCCCTCGACGTGCTCGCCCGCTCCGGCGGGCTGGCCGTGGGCGGCCCCGGCGGGCCGGTGCGCTGGGAGGCGCGGAACCAGCTCTCCGGGGAGGTCACGCCGGTGGACCTGCCGCGGGTGACCGTCGGCGGCGCGTGGCTCGGCCAGAACGCCGACCCCGCCGTGCCCACCGCCGTCGTGGACCAGGTCGAGGCGCTGGTCGGCGGCACCGCGACGATCTTCCAGCGGACGCCGTCGGGCGACATGCTGCGCGTGGCCACCAACGTCACGTCGGCCACCGGCACCCGCGCGATCGGCACCTACATCCCGGCCACCGACCCCGACGGCACGCCGAACCCCGTCGTCTCGGCGGTCACCGCCGGGCAGACCTACCGGGGCAACGCCTTCGTCGTCGACTCCTGGTACGTCGCCGCCTACACGCCGCTGCTCGACCGGGCCGGCCAGCTGGTCGGCATGCTCTACGTGGGCGAGAAGCAGCAGTCCATCCCGGCGCTGCGGGAGAGCCTCGAGGCCACCCGGGTCGGCGAGAACGGGCACGTGGAGGTCTGGGGCGGCACCGGCGACCGGGCCGGCACCGTGCTGGTCAGCCCCGGCGGCGAGCGCGACGGCGAGCAGCTCGTCGACGCGACCGACGCCGACGGGAAGCCCTACGCCCGGGAGATCGTCGAGGCCGCCGTGGCGCTGGAGGACGGCGCGCAGGCGACCGTGCGCTTCACCGACCCCGAGGCCGGCGCGAGCACCGCGACCGTCACCTACTACGCGCCGTGGGACTGGGTGCTGGTCACGATCGCCCGCGACGCCGACTTCACCGGCCCGGTCGACCGGCTCGCCGACGGCCGCGCCGCCATGGTCACCGCGCTGGTCCTCGCCGCCGTCCTGGTCGCGCTGCTCGGCGGGGTCGTCGCCTGGCAGCTGGGCCGCCGGCTCACCGCGCCGCTGCACCAGCTGCGCGCCCGCATGGCCGAGATCGCCGACGGCGAGGGGGACCTGACCCAGCGCATGACGGTCAGCGGCGACGACGAGGTCGGCCAGCTGTCCGCGGCGTTCAACCGGTTCGTGGAGAAGGTCGCCGGCACCGTGCGCGACATCGGCGGCTGCGCCCGCCAGGTGGCGGCGTCGGCGTCGGGCGTGGCCGCGGTCGCCGACGGGCTCGCCACCCGCGCCGCCCGCAGCCGCGACCAGGCGCAGTCGGCGCACGCCGCGGCCAGCGACATCAGCGCCGGCGTGTCCGCGGCCGCGGCCGGCGCGGAGGAGATGGGCCTGTCGATCACCGACATCGCCCGCAGCGCCGCCGAGGCCGCGCAGGTGGGCCGGCAGGCCGCCGAGCTCGCCCGCCGGACCGAGGGCGCGATCGCCGCGCTGGGCACCAGCTCCGCGGAGATCGGCGAGGTGGTGCGCGTCATCGCCGCCGTCGCCGAGCAGACCAACCTGCTCGCGCTCAACGCGACCATCGAGGCCGCCCGCGCCGGTGAGGCGGGCAAGGGCTTCGCCGTCGTGGCCAACGAGGTCAAGGAGCTCGCGCAGGAGGCCGCCCGGGCCAGCGACGACATCGCCCGCAAGGTCGAGGCCATCCAGGCCGACACCGGCGCCGCGGTCGGCTCGATCACCCGCATCGCCGAGGTCGTGCACGCGATGAACGACCACCAGCTCACCATCGCCAGCGCGGTGGAGGAGCAGTCGGCGACCACCCGCGAGCTCACCCGCAGCGTCGCCGCGGCCGCCGAGGGCGCGGGCTCGGTGTCCGCCACGCTCACCACGGTCAGCGCCGACGCCCGGGACAGCGCCGACGACGTCGAGCGGGCGCACGCCGCCGCGGTGGAGCTCGACGAGCTGTCCCAGGAGCTCACCCGCCTGCTCGCCGTCTTCACGGTGTAGCCGCGCACCTCCGCGGGGGTGCACCCGCCGAGGCCGTCCGGGCCCTGCTCAGCGGGCCCGGGCGGCCTCGATCGCGTTCCAGCGGGCGAGGTTGTAGCGGGCGTCGACGAGCGCGTCGTGCGTGCCGGCCGGCCTGGGCGGGAGGTCGGGCCGGCCGGCGTCGTCCCACCGCTGCCGCAGCTCCCGGGTGAACCGCGGCACCGCCCGCGGCAGCGCCGTCATCGGCCCCCACAGCTGGGCCAGCGCCACGTGGTCGTAGGCGGCGAACCACGCCCACAGCTCGACCTCCTCCCCCGGGCCGGTGAGGAAGGCGAGCAGGTCGTCGCGGATGCGCCGGCGGCTGCGCCAGGCCCGGTCCGACGGCGGCGGGAGCTGGTCGAGCACGTTGCGGCGCACCCACGGGATGGCCCGGCGCTCGTCGAACTCGGTGCTGACGGCGTAGAACTCCCGGCCGGTCTCGTCGACGACGCCGATCGAGACGAGGTCGATCGTCGTCCCGTCCTCGATGAACTCGGTGTCGTAGAAGTACCGCCGCACGCCGCCCACCGTAGGTGCGCTCAGCCGGCCCGGCGGCCGCCGACCGAGGACCGGCCGAACTCCCGGCCCTGCAGCGCGGCGACGTCCCGCTCGAGCTGCGGCACCCGCGCGGCCGACAGGCGGATCATCAGCTTCTCCGCCACCGCGCCGGTGACCGCCTGGCGCAGCGCCGAGACGACGCCGACCGAGCGCGGCACGAACACCCGGCGGCCGCGGGTCTCCAGGTTCTCCACCAGCGCCTCGGCGCAGTCCTCCACCGACGTGTACGCGCCCAGCGGCCCCGGGAGCGACCGGCGGGTGGCGGCGAAGGTGGGCAGCGCCGCCTCGGTGTCGCGCACCAGGTCGGTGTCGATCCAGGTCGGGTGGGCGCTGGCCACGGTGACGCCGCGGTGGGCCACCTCCAGCCGCAGCGCGTCGCCGAAGCGCTCCAGCCCGGCCTTGGCCGCGCAGTAGGCGCTCATGCCCGGGAGCACGGTGAAGGCCGCCGCCGAGCTCACCAGCAGCACGTGCCCGCGCCGCTCCGCCACCTCGGGCAACGCGGCGTGCGCGGTCAGCACCGCGCCGGTCAGGTTCACCTCGATCGTCCGGGACAGCGCGTGCGCCGAGCTCGTCATCACCGTGGTGAGCGGGGCGATCCCGGCGTTGGCGACGACGACGTCGAGGCCGCCGAAGGTGTCCACGGTGCGGGCGACGGCGGCCCGCAGCGCCTCGGGGTCGGTGACGTCGCACTCCACCCACAGGTGCCCGGGGCCGAGCTCGTCGGCGACCCGGGCCAGCAGCTCGGGCTCGAGACCGGCCAGCGCCACCCGGGCGCCGCGGGCGGCGGCCCGGCGGGCCAGCTCGGCGCCGATGCCGCGGGCGGCGCCGGTGACCAGCACGGCCCTCCCGGCCAGCGGCGTGCGGGTCCTCCTGCGGGGCGACAGCGCCATCGGTGCTCCCTGGGTCTCGGCCGCTCGTGTTGAGCACTGCTCAACGAGGGTTGTAGCTTGTCGACCGTTGCTCAGCAAGCCGGACGTCGTCGCAGGAGGAGCACCCGGTGACCAGCACGCTGGACAGGCCCGCCCCGGGCGCGGAGGACTCCCGGGAGGTCGGGGTGGCGATCATCGGCTCCGGGTTCGCGGGCCTGGGCATGGCGATCCGGCTGCGGCAGCGCGGCGAGACCGACTTCGTGCTGCTCGAGCGGGCGCACGACGTCGGCGGCACCTGGCGCGACAACCACTACCCCGGCGCCGCCTGCGACGTGCAGTCCAACCTCTACTCCTTCTCCTTCGCGCCCAACCCGGACTGGCCGCGCTCCTACTCCGAGCAGCCGGAGATCCAGGCCTACCTGCAGGCCACCGCCGACCGGTTCGACGTCCGGCGGCACTGCGTCTTCGGCGCCGAGGTCACCGCCGCCCGCTGGGACGACGCCGACCGCCGCTGGGACGTCGAGACGACGGCCGGCCGGTTCCGCGCCCGGGTGCTCGTCTCCGCCGCCGGTGCGCTGGCCGACCCGCACCGGCCCGACATCCCGGGGCTGCACTCCTTCCGGGGCACCGTCGTGCACTCGGCGCGCTGGGACGACGACCACGACCTCACCGGCGAGCGGGTCGCCGTCGTCGGCACCGGCGCCTCGGCCGTCCAGATCGTCCCCGCGATCCAGCCGCGCGTCGGCAGCCTCGCCGTCTACCAGCGCACGCCCCCGTGGATCGTGCCGCGCACCGACCACCCGGTGTCCCCGTGGGTACAGCGGCTGTACCGGCTGGTCCCCGGCTTCCAGCGGCTGGTCCGCGCGGTGCTGTACCTGGCCCGCGAGTTCCTCGTCCTCGGCCTGGCCAAGCACCGGCGGTTCCTGACGCCCGTGGGGCGGGTGGCGAAGGCGCACCTGGAGCGGCAGGTCCGGGACCCGCGGCTGCGCGAGGCGCTGACGCCGGACTACACCATCGGCTGCAAGCGGATCCTGATCAGCAACGACTACTACCCGGCGGTGTCGGCACCCGGCGTCGAGCTGGTCACCGCGGGCATCGCCGAGGTCCGGCCGCACTCGGTCGTCACCGTCGACGGCGTCGAGCGGCCCACCGACACGATCGTGCTGGCCACCGGCTTCTCCGTCACCGACCTGCCGATCGCCCGGCGGATCACCGGCCGCGACGGCCGCACCCTCGCGCAGGTGTGGGACGGGGGCATGGTCACCAACCGGGGCAGCACCGTCGCCGGCTTCCCCAACCTGTTCCTGCTGGTGGGGCCGAACGTCGGCGTCGGCCACACGTCGATGGTCTACATGATCGAGTCGCAGGTGGCCTACGTCGACGACGCGCTGCGCACCATGGCCGCCGAGGGCCTGGACACCCTCGAGACCACCCCGGAGGCGCAGGAGGCCTACCGCGAGCTCGTCGCCCGCCGGTCCCGCGGCACGGTGTGGCTGGCCGGCGGCTGCGGCAGCTGGTACCTCGACCGGCACGGCCACAACACCACGCTCTGGCCGGACTTCACCTTCCGCTTCCGGAGGCTGACCCGGCGGCTGGACCGGGAGAACTACGTCGCCACCCCCGCCGGCGTGCCCGCCCGCACCCCGGAGGTGGCCGCGTGAGCACGACCGCTCCCCCGCGCCTGCGCCGCACCGCCGCCGTCGCCACCCCCGACGGCGCCCTGCTGCACGCCACCGTCGAGGGTCCCGACGACGCCCCGGTCACCCTGGTCCTCGTGCACGGCTGGACGCTGGCGCAGGCCGCCTGGGACGACGTCGCCGCGCTGCTCACCCCGCAGGTCGCCGACGGCCGGCTGCGCCTGGTCCGCTACGACCAGCGCGGACACGGCCGCTCCGGCTGGGGCACCGCGGACGTCTCGGTCGACCGGCTGGGCGCCGACCTCGCCGCGGTGCTCGACCAGCTGGCGCCGTCCGGCCCGGTGGTGCTGGCCGGGCACTCGATGGGCGGGATGACGGTCATGTGCCTGGCCGCGGCCCGGCCCGAGCTGTTCGGCGACCGGGTGCTCGGCGTCGCGCTCGTGTCGACGTCGGCCGGGGACCTGCAGCGGCCGCCGCGCACCCGCGCCGAGCGGGTCCGGCAGCGGCTCACCCCCGGCGCGCTGGCGCTGGCGCTGGCCGGCGCCCGCGTCGTCGAGCGGCTGCGCCGGCTGGTGCCGCCGGAGCACCCGCGGCACCGGGCGGTCGTGCGCGACCTGCTCTACGGCGCCGACGCCACCGACGCGATGGTGCGCGCGGGGGCGGAGATCGTGCACGCGACCACCGTGCGGGCGTTCACCGCGTTCCTGCCCGCGCTGCTCGAGCACGACGAGCACGCCGAGCTCGCCGCGCTGACCCGCGTGCCGGTCGAGGTGCTGGTCGGCGACTCCGACAAGCTGACCCCCGTGCGCCACACCCGCCGGCTCGCCGAGGCCCTGCCCGGCGCGCACGTGCAGGTGGTCCCGCGGACCGGGCACATGCTCCCGAACGAGCGGCCGTCGCTGGTGACCGCGTCGATCGCGCGGCTGCTCACCGACGCCGCGGCGTCCCGGGCCGCCGCCTGAGCCGGGCGCCGGTGTCGTCTCCCCCCGCGCGTTCCCGCCGGTCGGCCGCCGACCGGCGGGAGCAGCTGGTCGGCATCGGCCTGCAGCTGCTGCCCACCACGCCGGTGCAGGAGCTGACCATCGACGAGGTGGCCCGGCGGGCCGGCATCAGCCGCAGCCTGCTGTTCCACTACTTCCCGTCCAAGCGGGAGTACTACCAGGCCGTGACGCGCGCGGCGGCCGACCTGCTGCGCGCCCACCTCAGCCCGCCGGCGGACCTGCCGGCCGCGGAGCGCCCGGCGTGGATGCTCGACCGCTACGTCGGCTGGGTGGAGACCTACCGGGAGTCGCACCTGGCGTTCGTCCGCGGCGCGGCCGGCGGCGACCCGTGGGTGGCCGAGGTCTACGAGGAGACCCGCGAGGCGCTGGTCGACCTCGGCATCGGCGCGCTCGGCGGGCTCGAGGACCCGCTGCGCCGGCAGCTGGTGCGCTCGTGGTTCGCCTTCACCGAGGACCTCGTGCACCAGTGGGTGCGCGAGCCCGCGACCAGCCGCGAGGAGCTGCTGGCCCTGCTCACCGACCTGCTGGAGCGACTGCTCCGGAGGTGACCTGCTGGGACGGCCACTCCTCGGGGCCCTCCGCCTGCGCCTGCGAGGCGTGCGGGGTCCTTCAGCCGGCGAGGGTGTCCGGCGCCCGGTCGCCGGCCTCGCCGGCCGGCGGCTGCAGCCGCCCGACGACGTCGGCGGCGCTGGCGCCGGTGGCCTGCATCGACTTCTTGACGGTGGCGCCGTAGACGTCGACGTACTCCTGGCCCGACATCGTCATGATCTCGTACATGATCTCGTCGGTGATGGACCGCTCGACGAAGCGGTCGCCGGCCAGGCCCTCGTAGCGGGAGAAGTCCAGCGGCTCGCCGAAGCGCACGCACACGCGGACCAGCTTCCTGCCGAACGGCATCCGCCGCGGCCGGTAGACCATCGCCACCGGGACGACCGGCACGCCGGTCTCCAGCGCCATCCGCGCCACGCCGACCTTGCCGCGGTACAGGCGGCCGTCGGGCGAGCGGGTGCCCTCGGGGTAGATGCCCAGCAGCCGGCCCTCCCGCAGCATCCGGAGGCCGGTGCGGATCGCGTCCTCGGCGGCCGTGGCGCTGGAGCGGTCGATGGGCACCTGCCCCGCGCCGGAGAAGAAGGCCCGCTGCAGCCACCCCTTGACGCCGGTGCCGGTGAAGTACTCCTGCTTGGCCAGGAAGGTGACCCGGCGCCGCAGCGACAGCGGCATGAAGATCCAGTCCGAGGCCGAGAGGTGGTTGCTGGCCAGGATCGCGGCGCCGTCGGCCGGGACGTGCTCGCGCCCCTCGGCCCGCGGGCGGAACACGAGCTTCACGACCGGCCCGATGGCCACGAACTTGAGGAACCAGTAGAACAACACGCCTCCCTGTCGAACTGCCAGACTAGGGATCCGGGTGCCCCGGCGACAATCGGCTCCGCGCGTCGTCCCGGCCGCACCCGCGCCCGACCCCGGAGGAGGACCACCGTGGCTGCTGACCGGCCGCTCCCCCGGGGAGCCGCGGCGTGACGGGGCCGCGGCGCGGGCGGGGCCGCCGCGACAACGGCCTGGACGCCGCGCTCTGGGCGCCGCTGCGCGACGTCGACCCGCGCGTGGGCGAGCACCTGCTCGACGTGCTGCGCGACGCCGGCATCGCCGCCTACCTGGAGCCGGCCGCCGACGTCGGGCCCTACACCCGCACCGTCTTCCTCCCCAGCCCGCCGGCCGACCGGCTGTTCGTCGACCGCACCCGCCTGGGCGAGGGCCGGTCCCTGGTCGAGCGGCACGCCGACGACCACGCCCCCGCCGGCGGTCCCGCGGCCGAGCGGCGCCCGCTGCGGCGCGACCTCGACGAGGACGCCGAGTGGGCGCGCATCGTCGCCGCCTACGAGGCCGAGCACGGGCGCACCGTCGTCGAGGACGCCGACCCCGCGGAGCCCGCCGTCGTCCGGCCCGCCGCGCCGCCGGCCGACGACGACGAGGACGACCCGCTCGCCGAGGAGCACTACGAGCCCCCGCCGGCCCCGCCGGTGCCGATGCCCTCGCCGTCGACCCTCTACGCGGTGCTGCTCGCCGCGGCCGGCGTGGTGCTGGTCGGCGCGCCGGGCGTGCTGGGCCTGAGGACCGAGACCGGCCTGGTGCTCGGCGTCGCGGCCCTGGTCGGCAGCGCCGCCCTGGCGCTGTCCCGGATGCGCGACCGCGACGACGACGGCGACGACGGGGCCGTCGTCTAGAGCCCGGCGCAGACCGCCGCGCGAGCGAGGTCCGCCGCGCCGACCAGGCCGGCCGAGGCGCCGAGCGCCGCGGCGACCACCCGCGGGCCGGGCCGGAAGCCGCGTCCGGGCAGCGCGCGCCCGAGCCGCTCGCGCGCCGGGTCGAGCACCATGTCGCCGAGCACGCTCACCCCGCCGCCGATGACGACGACGTCCGGGTCGAGGACGCTGGCCAGGTCGGCGATGCCCTGGCCGAGCCACTCACCGACGTCGCTCACCAGGCTGAGCGCCACCGGGTCGCCGTCGGCCGCGGCGCGGGCCACGTCCTCGCCGCTCAGCTGCGCCGGGTCGCCGTCGACGCGGTCGAGCAGCCGGGCCGCCGCGGCCGGCGAGCGGGTGGCCACCTCGCGGGCGGTGGTCGCCAGGGCGCTGCCGCTGGCGTACTGCTCCCAGCAGCCGCGGTTGCCGCAGGCGCACAGCCGCCCGTCGGGGACCACCCGCATGTGCCCCCACTCCCCCGCCACCCCGTGCGCGCCGCGCTGCAGCCGGCCGCCGGCGACGATCCCGCCGCCGATGCCGGTGCCGAGGGTGATGCACAGGGCCAGCTCGGCCCCCCGCGCGGCGCCGAAGCGGTACTCGGCCCACGCGGCGGCGTCGGCGTCGTTGCCCACCCACAGCGGCCGCTGCAGGCGGGCGGCGAGGTCGCGGCGCAGGGCGGTGTGCCGCCAGGCCAGGTGCGGGCTGAACAGCACGACGTCGCCGGTGCGGTCGAACCAGCCGGCCGCGCCGACGCCGACCGCCGCCAGCGGGCCGCCGTGCCGGACGGCGAGCTCCTCGACCACCCCGGCGATCGCGGCCTCGGTCTCGGTCACCGACGCGGTCGGCGTCGAGCGGCGGGCGGTGTCCAGCACCGTCCCGTCCGGCGCGACGACGCCGCCGGCCACCTTGGTCCCGCCGACGTCGACGCCGAGCGCGGGCAGGGCGGCGGGACCGGTGCGGTCGCCGGCCACTCAGCCGAGCTCGATGTGCTGGACCTGCGCCGGCTCGGGCGCCGGGGCCGGCTCCGGCGCGGGCGGCGCCGGCGGGGCGGCTCCCGACCGCAGGGCACCCGCGGCACTGGTCAGCAGGTCGGCGAGCGCCTCGCTGACGTCCGGCCGGCGGGCGACGGCGGCCGCCCGGCACAGCGGGCACCAGCGGCAGTCCCCGCCCGGCTCGTGCCCGGGCGTCTCCCCCTCCGCGGCGGCGCCGGTCTCGGCCCAGGCCTGTCCCAGCCCGGCGGCCAGCCGCCGCGCCTGATCGAGCCAGTCGGCTCCCTCGCTCACCGTGTCCCCCTGTCGTCCGCCGGGCCGTCCGCCGCACCGCTCGACGGCGCTCCCTCCGCACCGTCCGCCCCGACGGCCGCCAGCAGGTCGGCCGGCCACTGCTGCGGGTCGGCGGCGAAGCCGACCTCCAGCCGCGCGGCGGCGGTGCCCGGGTCGGCCAGGGTGCCCGAGGTGACCACGCACCGGCGCAGCAGGGGGTCCAGGCGGAGCGAGCGGCGGGTGCCGGCGGCGGTGACCACCAGGTCGTCGTCCCAGCGGGTGAGCCGCACCCCGGCGCGCTCGGCGAAGGGCAGCGGGAGAGTCAGCCGCCACCCGCCGTCCACGCGCTCCGGTGCGGGCACCGGCGGGGCGGGGTCGCCCGCGGGCCCGGGCAGGTCGGGCAGGTCGGGCAGCAGCGCGGCGAGCGCCTCGGCGCCGGCCGGCTCGACCGGGGCCTCGGCGACGTCCCGCACCGGCGCGATCCCGGCCAGCCCGGCGAGCGCGGCCTCCTCCTCGGCGGCCCGGGCGACCGCCCAGTCCGCCGGCCCGGCCGCGGGCAGCCGGCGGGCGAGCACGCCCACCGGGCGCTGTCCGTGCACGGCCAGGGCGGTGGTCGCGGCCCGCAGCGCGGCGACGGCGGAGGGCCGCGGCCGACCCACCAGCCAGACCGCGGTGGCGGCGGGGTCGGTCAGGCGCAGCCGGTCGAGCAGCGCCTCGAGGTCGGGCACCGCGTCGAGGGCGAGGTCGGCGGCGCCGCGGCGCACCGTGCCGGCGCGGACGGCGGCGGTGCGGACGGCGGCGAGCACCCGCACGCGGGTGGTCAGCACCTGCTGCAGCCACCACCGCAGCGCGCCGGGCAGGGCGACCAGCCCCGTGGCGGCGGGCAGGGGCCCGGCGTCGAGGACGACGAGGTCGGTGTCCGGCCGCACCCGGCCGAGCGCGGCGAGGACGCCGAGCTCGCCGGCGCCGGGCAGCGGCACCACCGAGGTCGCGGGCGGCAGCTCGAGGTCGGGCACCGCCGACGCCGGGCCCACCACCCGCTCGGCCCACAGCGCCTCGAGCCCGGCCTGCGGCTCGGCGACGACCACCTCGACGCCCGCCGCCGCCGTCCCGTCGGGGACCGGCTGGCGGGTCACCAGCACCACCCGGCGCCCGTCCCGGGCGGCGCGCACCGCGGCCGCGGCGGCGAGGGTGGTCGTGCCGGCTCCGCCGGGGCCGGTGAGGAGCAGCGTGCGCACGGGCTCAGCCCTCGACGCGCTTCTTGAGCTCCTTGAGCGCGGTGTCGAGGATGACCTTCTCCGCGCGGCGCTTCATCATCCCGAGCATGGGGACACCGATGTCCACGGCGAGCCGGTAGGTCACCTCGGTGCCGCCACCGGCCTCGCGCAGCGTGTACGAGCCGTCCTGCCGCTTCATGATCTTGCTGGTGACCAGGGTCCAGGAGACCTGCCGGTCGTCGTCCCAGGCGTAGTCGAGGACGTACTCGTCGGTGAGGACGGTCGCGTCGATGACGAACCGGACGCGGCGGGCGCGGCCGTCGGGCCCGCGCTCCTGCACCTCGACGGTCCGGGCCGCCTTGACCCACTGCGGATACGCCTCGAAGTCGGCGATCACGGCCATCACCTCGGCCGCCGGCGCGGAGACGACGATCGACTGGGTGGACTGCTCCGCCATGCGCCTGAGGCTAGCCGTTCACCCGGAAGACGCAGGGTGGGTGGACCGGGCACGGCTACTCACCGGTAGCCCCAGCCGGTAGATTCGGCGGGACGTGTCCCGCGCGGGGACCGCGGGCAGCGGCGCCCCGGCCGCACGGGGAGGAGAGGACGGAGCGTGCGCGAGTACAGCGTCCCGGCGACGACCGAGGTGGGTGCCTCGGAGGCGCTCACCGACATGCTGGCGGAGAACGTCGCCGAGCACGGCGACGAGGTCGGCCTGCGCAGGCAGCGGGACGGCCGCTGGGTCGACGTCACCTGGCGGGAGTTCGGTGAGCAGGTGGCCGGCGTCGCGAAGGGGCTGGTCGCCGCGGGCGTGCAGCCCGGCGACCGGGTCGCCCTGCAGGCCAAGACCCGCTACGAGTGGACCGTCATCGACTTCGCCATCTGGACGGCCGGCGCGGTCACCGTCCCGGTGTACGAGACCTCCAGCCCCGACCAGGTCGCCTGGATCCTCTCCGACTCCGGCGCGGTCGCCGCGATCGTCGAGAAGGCCGAGCACGCCACCGCCGTCGACTCGGTGCGCGACCAGGCCCCCGACCTCGGCCCGCTGTACGTCATCGAGGACGACGCCGTCGGCACGCTCACCGCTGCCGGTGAGGCCGTCCCCGACAGCGAGCTCGAGGCCCGCCGCGCGACGCTGAACGCCGACAGCCTGGCGACGCTCATCTACACCTCGGGCACCACCGGTCGCCCCAAGGGCTGCGAGCTCACCCACGGCAACTTCCTGTTCGAGGTCGGCAACGGCATGAGCCTGCTCGACCGGTTCATGAACGTGCAGGGCTCGCTGCTGCTGTTCATCCCCCTGGCGCACGTGCTGGCCCGCGTCATGCAGGTCGGCGCGGTGAAGACCCGCACCGTCATCGGCCACACGCCGGACGTGAAGAACCTGGTCGAGGACCTCGGCGGGTTCAGGCCGACGTTCGTCCTGGCCGTCCCGCGCGTGTTCGAGAAGGTCTTCAACCAGGCCAAGGCCAAGGCCGAGGCGGACAGCCCGGTCAAGGGGAGGATCTTCGACCGGGCCGCCCAGGTGGCCATCGCCTGGTCCCGCGCCCAGGACACCGGCGGCGCGGGCCTCGGCCTGCGCGTCCAGCACGCGGTGTTCGACCGGCTGGTGTACAGCAAGCTGCGCGCCGCTCTCGGCGGCCGCTGCCTCGGCGCCATCTCCGGCGGCGCCCCGCTCGGCGAGCGGCTCGGCCACTTCTTCCGCGGCGCCGGCGTCACCGTCTACGAGGGCTACGGCCTCACCGAGACCACCGCCGCCGCCTCGGTCAACCACGACCGCGCACTGCGGATCGGCACGGTCGGCCGCCCGCTGCCCGGCGTCTCGTTCCGGATCGCCGACGACGGCGAGATCCTCATCCGCGGCGGCGTCGTCATGCGCGGCTACTGGAGGAACGAGCAGGCCACCGCCGAGGCGATCGACCCCGACGGCTGGTTCCACTCCGGGGACATCGGCGAGATCGACGCCGACGGCTTCACCCGGATCACCGGCCGCAAGAAGGAGATCCTGGTGACCGCCGGCGGCAAGAACGTCGCCCCCGCGGTGCTCGAGGACCGGCTGCGCGCCCACCGGCTGGTCAGCCAGTGCATCGTCGTCGGCGACCAGCGGCCGTTCATCGCGGCGCTCATCACCCTGGACGCCGAGGCCCTGCCCGCCTGGCTGGAGAGCAAGGGCAAGCCGGCCGACACCCCGCCCTCCGCGCTCGTCGACGACCCCGAGGTCAGGGCCGAGATCGACGCCGCCGTCGCCGACGCCAACAGGGCGGTGTCCCAGGCCGAGGCGATCAAGAAGTACCGCGTCCTCGCCACGGACTTCACCGAGGACAACGGGATGCTGACGCCGAGCCTGAAGCTCAAGCGCGCGGTGGTCGTGAAGGAGTTCGACCAGGAGGTCGAGGCCCTCTACAACAGCTGAACCGGACCGACCGAGCCCCGTCCCGCCGCTGCGTGGGGCGGGGCTCGGTCGTCGCGGGGCCCGGTCGTCGCGGGGCTCGGTCGTCGCGGGGCCCGGTCGTCGCGGGGCTCAGTCGTCGCGGGGCTCCAGGAGCCCGGCGAACTGCGCGGCGATCGTCGTCCACGACCAGCGCCGCTCCACCCACGCCCGCCCGGCGGCGCCCATGGCCCGCGCCCGGGCCGGGTGGTCGAGCAGCGCGGTGACCGCGGCGGCGACCGCGTCCGGGGAGCGCGGGTCGGGGACGACCGTGCCGGTCTCGCCGTCGCGCACCGCCTCCGGCGCCCCGCCCGAGGTGCCCGCGACGACGGGCAGCCCGACGGCGGCGGCCTCCAGGTAGACCATGCCCAGGCCCTCGACGTCCAGGCCGCCGCGGCGGGTGCGGCAGGGCATGGCGAACACGTCCCCCGCCGCGTAGTGCTCGGGCAGCCGGTCCGGGGTCACCGGGCCGGTGAGCAGCACCGAGTCGCCGAGCCGCCGGTCGGCCACCGCGCGGTGCAGCCGGGCCTCGTCCGGGCCGCCGCCGACCAGCAGGAGCCGCGCGCCCGGGTGCCGCGCGAGGACCTGCGGCCAGGCGGCCACGAGCACGTCCTGCCCCTTGCGCGGCACCAGCCGGGACACGCAGACGACGACCGGCGACTCCCCCAGCCCGTGCCGCCGCCGCACCGCGGTGCCGTCGACCGCGGGGGTGAACCGGTCGACGTCGACCCCGGGCGACAGCTGCGCCAGCCGGGTGCACCCGCCGAGCGCCGGCTCCAGGCGGCTGCGGGTGTACTCGCTGATGTAGGTCAGCACGTCCAGGCCGCCGGCGATGCGGCGCATGAGCCGGCGGGCGCCGGGCAGCGCCACCCAGCCCGTCTCGTGCCCGTGGGTGGCGCCGACCAGGTGCCGCACCCCGGCGTCGCGGAGGGTGGGCGCCAGCAGGCCCAGCGGCGCGGCCGCGCCGAAGAAGGCGGTGTCGCAGCCGTGCTCGGCGGCCAGGGCCGTCGCGGCCCGGGCGGTCGCCGGCGTGGGCAGCAGCACCGCCGTCCGCTGCCGGACCACCCGGTAGGGCAGCCGCGCGTCGTACGCCTCCCAGCCCGGTGAGCGGGAGGCCAGCACGACGAGGGAGTCCGGCGGGCGGCGCTCGAGCAGCGCCGCGACGAAGGTCTGGATGCCGCCCTGCCGCGGCGGGAAGTCGTTGGTGACGACGAGCGTGCGGCCGCGGTCGCTCACCGGTCGCCCAGCCGCAGCCAGTCCTCGGCCATCGCGACCCGCTCGGCCGCCGTCGGGTGGGAGCCGAAGAACCACTGCCACGGCGCCGGCGGGCTCGGGTCGGAGACGTTGGTCTCGGCCAGCCGGCGCTGCATCTCGATGAAGGCGGCGGCGTCCCGGGTGAGGTCGAGCGCGGCCAGGTCCGCCCGGGCCTCGACGTGCCGGGAGACGAGGTTCTGCACCGGCGTCGACACGAGGGACCCCACCGCGACGAGGAGCAGCACCAGCGGCACCACGCGCGGGTCGCCCGCCGAGTCCGCGCCGGCGCGGCGCAGCAGCGGCGCCCAGGTCAGGAGCCAGCCGAGCAGGGCGACGGCGGCGGCCGCGCCGAGCGCCCCGATGAGCGTGCCGGTCAGGACGTCGTCGGTGGCCACGTGCCCGAGCTCGTGGGCGACGATCGACTCGATCTCGTCCGGGGGGACGTCGGCCAGCAGGGTGTCGTAGAGCACCACCCGGCGGGTCGAGCCGAACCCGGACACGTAGGCGTTGAGCGACGTCGTCCGCCGGGACGCGTCGGCGACCAGGACGTCCTCGACCGGGGAGCCGCTCTCCTCGGCCAGCCGGAGCAGGTCGGTGCGCAGCTCGCCGGCCGGCAGCGGCGTGAAGCTGTTGAACGCGGGCTCGATGACCACCGGGTAGAGGAAGGAGCCGACGACGACCAGCGCGGCCGCGCCGCCGGCCGCCCACGCCCACCAGGCGCGGGGGGCGCGGCGGGCCAGCGCGACGAGCACCAGCAGGCCCAGGGCGGTGAGCCCGGCGTCGATGGCGGTGGAGACCGCGACGTCGCGCAGCCACAGCGGCCAGGAGCGCGTGGACAGCCCGTAGCGGTGCCGCACGACCTCGCCGTAGGCGGAGATCGGCAGCGTCGCCAGCCGGCCGACGACGACCAGCGTGACCGTGCCGAGCAGCACGGTGAGCGGCCAGCGGCGGCCTCCCGCCCGGCCGACCGCGGTGACCAGGCGGCTGCCCAGGCGGGTGAGGCCGAGCAGCGCCGAGACCGCGAGCCCGAGCACCAGGTTGGTCAGCGACGCGGGACGGATGTCGGCGGCGAGGGCCTCGGCGCGGCGGACGACCTCGGCGGGCAGCCCGGCGTCGTCGGTGACCGGGGAGGCGCCGCCGGGCGGGGTGGGCAGCGGCGTCCAGGGCGTCCGGAGCGCGATGACGAGGACGAGCGCCGCGCCGAGCACGAGCGCGACCAGCAGCGCGGCCCGGCGGGAGCCGGTGCGGTCTGGCCGGGTGGCCTCGGGGCCGGGGCGGGTGCTCGTCCCGCCCGCCCTGCCCACCCGGCCGATCCTAGGCGCGCGCCGGTGCCGCACCGTGCGCTCCCCCGGCGGACGCCGAGGGCCGGCGACCCGTCCGGGTCACCGGCCCTCGGCCTCGCGACGTGCTGGAACGGCCTCCCTGCAGGGGCCCGCCGGGAGCTCGCGAGCGGTGGGGGCGGGGAGGTCCTCCGTCAGGCGATGCGGCGCATGGCGGTGATGCCGCCCATCGAGTCGACCGACACGACCTTCACCGGCTGCCCCGACGTGGAGGCGTGCACCATCTGGCCGTTGCCGATGTACATCGAGACGTGGCTGACCGGGCTGTAGTAGAAGATCAGGTCACCCGGCTGCAGGTCCGCCCGCGAGACGGCGGTGCCCATGCGCGACTGCATGCTGCTGGAGTGCGGGAGGCTGATGCCGGCCGCGGCGTAGGCGTACTGGGTCAGGCCCGAGCAGTCGAAGGCGTTCGGCCCGCCGGCGCCCCACACGTAGGGGTCGCCCACCTGGGCCAGCGCCGTCTGCACCGCGGTCTGCGCGGCACCGCTGCCGCCGCTGCCCGCCGACGGCGCCGGGGCCGGGGCCGGAGCGGGGGCCGCGGCCCGCGTGCCCGCGGTGGCCGGCGCGCTCTCCCCACCCGCGCCGCCGCCGGCGCTGGGCCCGGCCTGCGCGCCGGCGGCCAGGCCGGCCTCCTGCGCGGCGAGCGCCGCCTGCCGCTGCGCCTCGGTGAGCGCGGCGAACTGCGCCTGGTAGTCCGCGATGTCGCCCTGGAGCTGCGCCTCCTGGGCGCTCAGGCCGTCGAGGGTGCGCTGCGCCTCGGTCTCGGCGGCCTCGGCGTCGGCCTGCGCCTGCCGGGCGGCGGCGGCCGCCTCGTTCACCTGGTCGAGGACCGAGGTGGTGTGGTCGGCGATCTGGCCGAGGGTGGCCAGCGAGGCGACGAAGTCCTCGGCCGAGTCGCTGGTCATCAGCAGGTCGAGCCCGGCGAAGCCGTCGCCGTTGCCGGCGGTGTAGGCGCTGCGGGCCACCTCGCGGATCCGGCCGTCGAGGTCCTGCAGCCGGTCCTGCGCCTCGGCGGCGGCCCGGTCGGCCTCGTCGGCGGCGGCCTGCTGCTGGGCGAGGACCTCGCGGGCCTCGTTGACCTGCTCGGTGACGACCTCGAGCCGGTGACCGGCCTCGGCGGCGAGCTGGGCGGCCTGCTCCGGGGTGCCGGCCCGCTCGGGGTCGGCGGCCGCGGTGCCGGACAGCAGGGTGAGGGTCAGCGCGGCGGTGGTGCCGACCAAGGTGACCCGGCCGAGGCGGCGGGCCCGCGACGGGCGGTGCAGGCCGGCGATCCGGGTGGTGGGTGTGGACTTCTCGCGTGCATGCCCCAGGGCAGGGCGGGGGGTCGCCACGGGCGGCGGCTCTCCGTTTCTTCCTCAGCAACCGCCTACCGAGTTAGCTGACGGGTTCGGGCTGGGAAGACGTGCCCTATCTCCGCGCCCCGGTCGGGACCGGCGCGCGCGAGAACTCACCCCAGTGCTGCGGTGGGTCCCCGGCTCACCTCGCGCACCTCCGGGAGGGCGTCCGGTGACTCGGCGGTGTCGGCCGAGGTCACCCTGCGTCGGGTGACGACCACCCGGCCGGACGGCGCCACAGTACGGACGTGATGCAGTTGTGACAAACGGGGGGTGCGGGAACTGTGAGGACACACACGGTCAGCAGCCGCGCCACTCCGGTGCGTACCCGATCGGGTGTCCGCGCCGGTCAGCCCGTGCGCCGGCGCCCGTCCCGCGACGGCCGGTGCCGCAGGGGCGGCACCAGGCCGCCCTCGGCCAGCGCCCGCACGGCCCGCCGCTCGACGTCGTCGAGCTCCACGACCACGCCCGGGCGCGGCAGTGCGCCGTCCGCCGTCCGGGCCGCCGGGACGGAGGGCACCGGCAGCAGCACGGGGCCGGTGTCCCGCTCCGCGGGCGGGGCGCCCAGCAGGGCGGTGACGACGCAGTCGGCGCAGCCGGCGCCGCGCGCGGTGCACGAGTCGCAGTCGATGAGCATGGCCGTGTCCCTCCGGTGCCCCGGCCGCGCCGCCCGGTGCCGGGCCGCGGTCGGGACGGGTCTCCCTGTCGGTCGACCAGCACGCTAGGGACGGCCACCGACAGTCCCGGCTCAGCCGCCCGCGTACTCCCAGTGCCAGGGCTCCTCGCGGCCGTTGCCCGGGTCGGCCCAGGTCGGGTGCAGCCACCCGAACCGGCCGGCGTTGGCGACCATCCACGCGTACTGCGGCGTGCCGAAGCCGTCGATGCCGCCGCACAGGTCGACCGCCAGCCCCCAGCCGTGGTTGCTGGTGCCCGGGACCGCGGCCAGCGCCGGCTTCTCCCCGTACAGGCGGACCTGGCCGGCGTAGGTGCGGTAGGAGTCGGTGATGCAGATCGGCTGCCCGAACGCCGACGCGAACGCCGCGCTCATCGCCCGCCAGGCCGCCGCGGCGTCGCAGCGCAGCGAGTGGCCGCCCACCCCGATCGGGCACAGCGCGCTCGGCGGGATGAGGCCGTTGGGGTAGCCGCCCCAGGCCCGGGCGCCGTCGAAGCTCGGCGGGTAGACGGTGTTGCCGCACTCGACCCGCAGGGCTCCGCCGACCGGACCGGGGGCGGGCACCTCCGGCCGCGGGCCGAGGCTCGGCCGCCCGACGTGGACCACCTGGTCGGCCGGCAGCCGGCGGACGACGACGGCGCCGGCCCGCGCGTCGGCGGCGAGCACGGTCTGCGCGTCCAGCGCGATGCCGACGTGCCCCAGGCCCGCCTCGGGGGTCCCGAGGAAGACCAGGTCGCCGGGCAGGACGTCGGCCGGGTCGACGGGCGTGGTGACCGCGAACAGGCCGGCCTGGTCGGCGGGCAGGTCGATGCCCGCGTCGCGGTAGACGGTGGAGACCAGCGAGCCGCAGTCCCAGGAGTCCGGGCCGGCCGTCCCCGGCGCGTAGGGCCGGCCCAGGGCGTCCATGGCCGCGGTGACCGCGGCCAGCGTCTCGGCGGGCAGCACGAGCAGCGACACCGGCCGGCGCGGCAGCTGCGCGGCGCCGCGCTGCGCGCCGCCGGCGGCCGCGCCGATCGGCGTGAGCCCCGCGGGCAGGCCCCGGACCGGGTCGAGCAGCTCGGCCGCCGGCGGCGCGGTCACCCCGGCCTGGCGCAGCTGGCCGAGGTAGGCCCGCCAGTTGGCCGCCGTCTGGGTGTTGACGTCGACCTGCTGGCGCTGCAGGTCCGACAGCTGCCGGTCGACGTCGCCGAGAGCGACGTCGAGCTCCGCGGTGACCGCGTCGGCGGAGGCCTCCAGCTCGGCCACCTCCGCGGCCAGCCGGTCGGCCCGCTGCCGCGCCTCGGCGAGGACGGCGTCGGCGGAGGTCTGCCGGTCGACCGCGGTCCGCCGCTGCTGCTCGGCGGCACCGACCACCTCCGTGGTGTGCGCGTCGACGGCCTCCAGGTAGCCCAGCGCCGCGACGACGTCGGCCGGGTCGCCGCCGGTGAGCAGCACGGTCAGCGGGGTCAGCGCGCCGCCGTCGCGGTAGACCGCCGACGCGTACCGCGCCACCACCGACCGGTGCTGCGCCAGCTCGCCCTCGGCGGCGTCGACCGTGGCGCGGGCGGCGTCGACGTCGGCCTGCGCGTCGGCCAGCTGCTGCCGGGCGGCGGCCACCTCCGTCTGCCGCTGCTGCAGGTCGGCCTGGACCTCGGCGGCGCGCCGCTGCAGCCGGTCCAGCGCCTCGCTGTCGAGGACCCCGCTGGTCCCGCCGGGCTGGTCGCTGGGCGCGGCGGCCGCCGGGGCGGCGAGCAGGACGGCCACCACCGCCGTGACCAGCACGGACACCACGCCCCGCCGGGTGCGCCCCAGGGAACGCGCGCGCATCGGACCACCTCTGCAGTTCCGGACCCCGCCGGTCCGCCCGGGGATCGTCATCTCCGTGGAGCCGCTGCCGCAAGCGCGACGCGCCCCGCCGGTCCCCCGGTCGGGCGAGGTCTCCCCCGGGCGCGCGTCCCCGGGACTGTCCGACCCCCGGCCTACCGTCCCGCCGTGCTCTTCCCCGCCAGCGGCACGGGCTCCTCGGTGCCGCGCCACGAGCAGGCACCCGCCCACGGCGCGCGGCCGCTCCCCCGCACTCCCTACGTCCAGGCGAGCATCGACGACCTCGGCACGCCACTGGCCGGCGTCACCTTCGTCGTCGTCGACCTGGAGACCACCGGCGGGTCGCCGAAGGACAGCGCGATCACCGAGATCGGGGCGGTCAAGGTGCGCGGCGGCGAGGTGCTCGGGGAGTTCCAGACGCTGGTCGACCCCGGCTGCGAGGTCCCGCCCTACATCAGCGTGCTCACCGGGATCACCACGGCGATGGTCGCCACCGCCCCGCGGATCGACGCCGTGCTGCCGGCCTTCCTGGAGTTCGCCCGCGGCGCCGTCCTCGTGGCGCACAACGCCCCCTTCGACCTGGGGTTCCTGAAGGCGGCCTGCGAGCAGACCGGCACGCCGTGGCCCGCGGCCGCCTCGGTCGACACCGCGGTCCTCGCGCGGCGGCTGCTCTCCCGCGACGAGGTGCCCAACTGCAAGCTCGCCACCCTGGCGCCCTACTTCTCCGCCTCCACCTCGCCCTGCCACCGGGCCCTCGACGACGCCCGGGCGACCGTCGACGTCCTCCACGGCCTGTTCGAACGACTCGGCCCGCTCGGGGTGACGTCGCTGGAGGAGCTGCACGGGCTCACCCGCCAGGTCGACCCCGTCCGCAGGGGGAAGCGCCACCTGGCCGACGGCGTCCCGTCCGGCCCGGGCGTCTACGTCTTCCGCGGGCCGCGCGAGGAGCCGCTGTACGTCGGGACGTCGAACGACCTGCGCACCCGCGTCCGCAGCTACTTCTCCTCCGGGGAACAGCGCAGCCGGATGACCGAGATGGTGGCGCTGGCCCAGCGCGTCGAGGCCGTCCCGTGCGCGCACGACCTCGAGGCCGCCGTCCGGGAGCTGCGGCTGATCGCCGAGCACAAGCCGCGCTACAACCGCCGCTCCCGCTTCCCCGAGCGCGCGCTGTGGCTGCGGCTCACCGAGGAGCCCTTCCCCCGGCTGTCGACCGTGCGGCGGGTCCGCCCCGACGCGGGGCTCTTCCTCGGCCCGTTCGCCGACCGGCGGGCCGCGGAGATGGCCACCGCCGCCATCCACGAGGCGCTCCCGCTGCGGCAGTGCACCGCCCGGCTGTCCCCGCGGGTGCGCACGAGCACCTGCGCGCTGTTCGGCATGGGGCGCTGCGGCGGCCCGTGCGGGGGCCACCAGTCGGTCGAGGAGTACGCCGCGGTGGCCGCGGTGCTGCGCGCGGCGGTGGCCGGCGACCCGAGCGCCCTGGTCGCGCCGCTGCTGGACCGGGTCGACCGGCTGTCGGCCGCCCAGCGGTTCGAGGACGCCGGGGTGCTGCGCGACCGGGTCGCGGTCCTCGTGCGGGCGGTGCGCCGGCGGCAGCGGCTGGAGTCGCTGGCCGCCGTCCCGGAGGTGGTCATCGCCCGGTCCGACGGCGCCGGCGGGTGGGCGCTGTCGGTCGTCCGGCGGGGCCGGCTGGTCGCGGCCGGGTGCGCGCCGCGCGGGACGTCGGTCCGCGACACCCTCGCCGTCCTGCGCGCCACCGCCGAGACCACCCCCGACGACGGCGGGCTGGCCGCCACCGTCGACGAGACCGAGCTGGTCATGCGGTGGATGGAGAAGCCCGGCACCCGGCTGGTCGAGGTCACCGGCACGCTCGCCTGCGCCGCCCCGGGCACCGGCGGGCTCAGCGGGTTCCTCGCCCGGGTGGAGGCCGGCCGGGCACTGCGCGACCCCTTCCACGACGGCCGGCAGCTGGGCACCCGCACCCGCCCCGAGCGCGTCTCCCCCGAGGGTCCGGCCGCCGCGGGTCCGGCGCCCGGCGGCCCGGTGACGTCCTGGAACGGCCCTCCCGCAGGGGCCCGCGCCGAGCGGAGCGAGGCGTGGGGGGCAGGAGGGTCCTTCAACTAGCATCCGGGGCGTGATCACCGCCATCGTGATGATCGACGCGGCCACCGACGCGATCCCCGAGGTGGCGGCGGCGATCGCCGACCTCGACGGCGTGAGCGAGGTCTACTCGACCGCCGGGGAGGTCGACCTGATCGCGATCGTGCGGGTCCGCGAGTTCGACCAGGTGGCCGAGGTGATCGCCGGGCGCGTCAACAAGGTGCCCGGCGTGCTGGAGACCGAGACGCACATCGCCTTCCGCGCCTACTCGCGGCACGACCTGGAGGCGGCGTTCTCCCTGGGCCTCGAGAACCAGTGACTCGAGGGCTCGTGACCGGCCTCAGCGGCCGGCGGCCTCGCGGCTGACGGCCACCCACCGGTCCAGCAGCGCGGCGGCCCGGCCGTCGTCGACCGCGGCGGCGGCCCGCTCGATCCCCGCGCCGAGCAGGTCCCCGAGCTCGCCGCCGCGCTCGTCGAAGGCGGCCAGCGCCGCGGCGGCGTTGAGCAGGACGGCGTCGCGCACCGGTCCCCGCTCGCCGTCGAGCACCCGCCGGAAGACCGCCGCGTTGTGCGCCGGGTCCCCGCCGCGCAGCGCGTCCGGCCCCGCCGGGGCGATGCCCAGGGCGGCCGGGTCCACGCGCCCGGGCACCACCGCGCCGTCGCGGGCCACCCACACGCTCGACGTCGTCGCGGTGGTCAGCTCGTCCAGCCCGTCGTCGCCGCGGAAGACCAGCGCACGGGCGCCGCGGCCGGCGACCACCTCGGCGAGGACCGGCGCCATCCGCGGGTCGGCGCAGCCGATCGCGGCGGCCACCGGCCGCGCCGGGTTGGTCAGCGGCCCGAGGAAGTTGAAGACGGTCCCGATGCCCAGCTCCCGCCGCGGCGCCGCGGTGTGCCGGAAGCTGGGGTGGAACACCGGCGCGAAGAAGAACCCGATGCCGGCCTCCTGCACGCAGCGGGCGACGGCCGGGGCCGGCAGGTCGATGACGACGCCCAGCGCCTCCAGCACGTCGGCGGCCCCCGAGGACGACGACGCGGCGCGGTTGCCGTGCTTGGCCACCGGCACCCCCGCGGCCGCGGTGACGACGGCGGCCATCGTCGAGATGTTCACCGTGTGCGCGCCGTCGCCGCCGGTGCCGACGACGTCGACGGTCGGGACCGGCACCTCGACCGGCGTCGCGCGCTCCAGCATCGTCGCGGCGAGCCCCGCGACCTCCTCCGGCGCCTCGCCCTTCGCGCGCAGGGCGACCGCGAAGCCGGCCACCTGCGCCGGCGTCGCCTCGCCGGACATCACCTCGCGCATCGCCCAGGCCGTGTCCGCGGCGGTGAGGTCCTGGCGGGCCAGCAGGCGCGTCAGCAGGCCGGGCCACGTCGGCCCGGCGGTGGTGCCCGCGCTCACCGCGAGACGGGACGGCGGCCCGCGTGCGCGCGCAGCAGGCCGGCGACGACCTCGGGGGCGACCAGCGGGTCGACCGGGAACGCGAGCGTGGCGTCGGCCTGCGACCAGTGGGCCAGCCAGCGGTCGGGCTGGCGGGCGATCAGCACGCACAGGGCCGGCCGGTCGGCGACCTCGACGGTCAGCTGCCGGGCCAGCGCCAGGCCGCCGGTCGGCTGCGCCTCGCCGTCGAGGATGCACAGGTCCACGCCGCCGCCGTCGACGGTGTCGACCACGTCCTCGCCGGTGGCGCACTCGATCCAGGTCAGCGGCCCGACGTCGGGCGCCGGCCGGCGGCCGACGGCGGTCCGGACGGCCTCGCGGACCTCGGGCCGGGAGCTGTAGACCAGGACGGTGGCCGGCGCGTCGCTCACGCCCGGCAGCCTAGTGCCCGCGCGGCTCCCGTCCGGGTCGACGCGGACCCCCGTCCGGGGGACGGTCTCGGGCCGGTCACGGCGCGGCCACGCCGTGCCACCCACGGTCTGTGCACGTCGGCGGCCGATGCCATGATGGGCGGCGTGACAACGGCCCCCGTGGCGAGCAGCACCTTCGACACCTCGCGGGTGCACTCCCTGACCCGACCGAACATGGTCAGCGTCGGCACGATCATCTGGCTCTCCAGCGAGCTGATGTTCTTCGCCGGGCTGTTCGCCATGTACTTCACCGCGCGGGCGCGCTCGACCGAGGGCTGGCCCCCGGAACCCACCGAACTGAACCTGCCGTACGCGCTGGTCTTCACCCTGATCCTGGTGGCCTCCTCGGTCACCTGCCAGATCGGCGTGTTCGCGGCCGAGAGCGGCAACGTCTACGGCCTGCGCCGGTGGTTCACGATCACCTTCGTCATGGGGCTGGTCTTCGTGCTGGGCCAGGCGAACGAGTACCGGGTGCTCGTCACCGACCACGCGACCACCATCTCGAGCAGCACCTACGGCTCGGTCTTCTACCTGACGACCGGCTTCCACGCCCTGCACGTCATCGGCGGCCTCGTGGCCTTCGTCTACGTGCTCATCCGGTCCACCATGGGCCGCTTCACGCCGGCACAGGCGACCTCGGCGATCGTGGTCTCCTACTACTGGCACTTCGTCGACGTCGTGTGGGTCGGGCTCTTCGCCACGATCTACCTGATCCGCTAGGGAACCGGTGTCCACCACGAACCCGCAGTCCGACACCCTGCCCGACGAGGAGCCGCGGCGGTCGCGCTGGTCGCGCCGCCGTCCGGCCGAGGGGACCCCGGCCGCCGCCGCCCGCGCCCGCCGCCGCTCCAAGCAGCGCCGCCGCATCGGCAACGTCGCCGCGCTCATGGCCGGGCTGGTCCTGACCGGCGCGCTCTACTCGACCCTCGCCCCGGGCGCTCAGGCCGCCGACGAGGGCAGCGAGTCCAGCGCCGAGGCCGCCGGCCGCGAGCTGTACGAGCGCAGCTGCATCAGCTGCCACGGCGAGAACCTCGAGGGCGTGCCCAACCGCGGCCCGTCGCTCATCGGCGTCGGCGAGGCCGCCGTCTACTTCCAGGTGCACACCGGCCGCATGCCGCTGGTGCGCCAGGCGGAGCAGGGCCCCGACAAGCCGGCCGTCTTCTCCGACGAGGAGATCGACCAGCTGATGGCCTACGTCCAGGCCAACGGCGGCGGCCCGACCCTCCCCTCCGGGGACCTGCGCGACGGCGACCTGGCCGCCGGCGGTGAGCTGTTCCGGCTCAACTGCTCGCAGTGCCACAACTTCGTCGGCCAGGGCGGCGCGCTCTCGTCCGGCAAGTACGCGCCCAGCCTCGAGGACTCCAACGACCTCGAGATCTACACCGCCATGCTGACCGGCCCCGAGAACATGCCGGTCTTCGGGGACAACCAGATCACCCCCGAGGAGAAGCGGGCGATCATCAACTACGTGCAGACGATCACCGACATGCCCGACCCGGGTGGCGCGGGCATCGGCCGCATCGGCCCGGTCAGCGAGGGCCTGGTCATCTGGACCGTCGCGATCTCCGCGCTGATGTTCGGGATCTTCTGGATGGGGAGCAAGGCGTGACCACGCACGACACCCGCCCCGGCTCGACCGGCGGGGCGGACACCCCGGGCCCGCTGCACGGCGGCCCGGACGACGACTACACCCCCGAGCAGCTCGCGGCACTCCCCCGCGAGGAGCTCGACCGCCTCGGCGCCCGGTACGACGGCGTGCAGATCCTGCACGTCGAGCCGGGCCCCGAGCCGGGGTCGGCGATCGAGCGGCGCGCCGTCCGCCAGGTCGGCCTGATGTTCGGCCTCGCCGGGCTGTCGGCGTTCGCCTTCGTCGTCGTCTACGCCGGCGCCGGCTGGTTCCTGCCCGACTGGCAGTGGGAGCTGGGCAGCAGCACCTTCAGCACGCTCTACACCCCGCTGCTCGGCGCCCTCATGGGCCTGGCGTTCACCTTCTTCGGCGTGGGCCTGGTCCTCTACACGAAGAAGCTGCTGCCGCACGAGACGGCGGTGCAGGACAAGCACGACGGCTCGCACTTCGACCGCGTCACCACCGGCGCCACCCTCGTCGGCGGGCTGCACAACAGCGGCCTGAAGCGGCGCAAGCTCCTCACCCGCAGCCTCCTGTTCATGGGCGGCGGCCTGGGCCTGATGCTGATCGCCCCGCTGGGCGGCCTCATCAAGAACCCGAACCGGGGCAACCCGCTGGGCACCACCGAGTGGGCCGAGGGCGTCCGCCTCGTCCGCGACGACGGCACCCCGATCCGCCCCGGCGACCAGGTCCCCGGCTCCCTGGAGACCGTCTTCCCGGCCGTCCCCGGCGGCAACCGGCTCTCCGACGCGGCCACGATGCTCATCCGGCTGCGCCCCTCGCAGCAGGAGGAGTCGGTCCCGCGGCAGGGCCAGGAGGACTTCGGCTACGGCGACTACGTCGCCTACTCCAAGATCTGCACGCACGCCGGCTGCCCGGTGTCGCTGTACGAGCAGGAGACCAGCCGGATCCTCTGCCCGTGCCACCAGTCGCAGTTCGACGTCACGCAGGGCGCCAAGCCGGTCTTCGGGCCCGCCACCCGCTCGCTCCCGCAGCTGCCCATCACGGTCGACGACGAGGGATTCTTCGTCGCGCGCAGCGACTACATTGAAGCCGTGGGTCCCACCTACTGGAACCGGGAGCGCATCTGATGGCTCGCACCGCCACCGCGCCGGGAGCGCCCACCACCCGCATCGGCAAGGCCGCTCTCGAGGTCGACGACCGTCTGATCGTCGCCGGCTGGACCCGCCGGACGCTGAACAAGGTCTTCCCCGACCACTGGTCGTTCCTGCTCGGGGAGATCGCGCTCTACTCGTTCATCATCCTGCTGCTCACCGGCACGTACCTGACGTTCTTCTTCCAGGCCTCGATGACCGAGGTCACCTACGACGGCTCGTACGCGCCGCTGCGCGGCGTGCACATGTCGATCGCCTACGCCTCGACGCTGGACATCTCCTTCGACGTCCGCGGCGGCCTGCTCATGCGGCAGATCCACCACTGGGCGGCGCTGCTGTTCATGGCCGCGATCGTCTGCCACATGCTGCGGATCTTCTTCACCGGCGCCTTCCGCCGGCCGCGCGAGACCAACTGGCTCATCGGTGTCGCCCTGCTGATCCTCGGCATCTTCGAGGGCTTCGCCGGCTACTCGATGCCGGACGACCTGCTCTCGGGCACCGGCCTGCGGATCATGTCGGCGATCATCCTGTCGATCCCGGTCGTGGGCACCTGGGTCCACTGGGCGGTCTTCGGCGGTGACTACGTCGGCGAGCTGATCGTCGGGCGGCTCTACATCGCCCACGTGCTGCTCATCCCGGCGATCATCCTGGCGCTGATCGCGGTGCACCTGCTGATCCTGGTCAAGCAGAAGCACACCCAGTTCCCCGGCCCGGGCCGCACCGAGCACAACGTGGTCGGCAACCGGCTGTTCCCGACCTTCGCCGGCAAGGCGACCGGTCTGCTGCTGGTGGTCTTCGGTGTCTGCGCAGCCCTCGGTGGCCTCGTGCAGATCAACCCGGTGTGGCTGTGGGGCCCGTACAACCCGGCGCAGGTGTCCTCGGCGTCGCAGCCCGACTGGTACGTCATGTTCCTCGACGGCTCGACCCGCCTGTTCCCGGCCTGGGACATCTACCTGCCGGGCAACTACAACATCCCGGCGCTGTTCTGGCCGACGGTCGTGCTCCCCGGCATCATCTTCACGCTCCTGCTCGCCTACCCGATGCTGGAGCGGAAGCTGACCGGCGACACCGCCTCGCACCACCTGCTCCAGCGCCCGCGCGACGTGCCCGTGCGCACCTCGCTCGGCATGATGGCGATCGCCTTCTACGTGGTGCTGCTGCTGTCGGGTGCGAACGACGTCATCGCCGACAAGTTCCAGATCAGCCTCAACGCGATGACCTGGATCGGCCGCATCGGCCTGATCGTCCTGCCGCCGATCGCGTACGTGCTCACCTACCGGATCTGCCTCGGTCTGCAGCAGCACGACCGCGAGGTCCTCGAGCACGGCATCGAGACCGGTGTCATCCGCCGGCTGCCGCACGGTGAGTTCATCGAGGTGCACCAGCCCCTCGGCCCGGTGGACGCGCACGGCCACAGCCAGCTGGCCTACGGCGGTGCTCCGGTGCCCAAGAAGATGAACCAGGTCGGTGGCGCCCGCCGCGCCATCCGCGGGTTCTTCTCGCCGATCGAGGAGCCGACCGCGGTGGAGCTCGAGCAGCGCGGCGAGGAGCGGGGCCTGTCCGCGGCCGAGCCGGGCCGCGAGCTCACCACCAGCGGCCGTCCCGCCGACGGCGGGCGCCCGGCGGAGGGTGGCCGGCCGGCCGAGGGTGGACGCCCCTCCGAGGGCGGACGCCCGCAGGAACCGCGCGACTGACGCGACGCACAGCGCACGCAGGGCCCCGGTGGAGCACTCCACCGGGGCCCTGCTGCATCTCCGGGCACGAGTGCGCCCACACGAGGCGGCCACGCCGAGCCCGGGCACAGCCGCCCCTGGCCGCGCGACACCAGGACGGTCCCGGGACAGCCCGGGCGGCGTCGGCCGCGACGAGGGCCCTGGGCGGGACCGCGGGCCGCGGACCCGCACGGCGTCGACCGGGACGACGGTCCCGCGGCCGGCGTGACGGCACGGGGGGGGCAGGAAGCGCCGGGAGGGGGCGGCCCGTGCGGCCTCCGGTCCCCCGCAGCGGCGACGGCGGTCGTCCTCCGCCCGTAGCGCCGTGTCGGAGGACGGCACGCAGGCCACTCCCCCACCGCGGCGAGCGGCGTTCGCGTCCGGTCGCAACGCCCGCCCGTCGCGGCCGGACGCTTCCCCCCGGCGACGGCCACCGCGCTCCGCCCCGTGCGTCGTCGGCCCGGACCGGTGGTGCCCGTCGGCGGCCCGGCGGGCACGGGGCGGGGTGACCGCGGACGCTGCCACGGCGGCCACACGGCGTTCCTGGAGCACCGGGGAGGCCGGCCCGGACCCCGTAGGCGACGCCCCGTGGGGTGGCACTCCCGGATCCCCGGCCGCCACGGAGCCCGCCGGCATCCGGCGCCGGGAACGCACGAGGGCCCCCTCCCGCGGTGCGGGAGGGGGCCCTCGTCAGCGAGCGGACGTCAGCTGGACTGCGCGTTCTGCCCGACGTAGAACTCGAACAGCAGGCCGCCGATGGTCACGAGCAGGCTCACGACCCCGATGATGATCAGCCAGTCGTACCAGAAGGCCAGACCCAGGCCCGTGACGGCCGCGGCCGAGGCCAGGCCGAAGGGCCAGTAGCTGGCCGGGGGGAAGAAGCCCAGCTCGCCGGCGCCCTCGGCGATCTCGGCGTCCTTGCGGTCCTCGGGGCGGGCGTCGATGCGGCGGGAGATGAACCAGAAGAAGCCGCCGATGAGGCCGGTGAGCCCCCCGGACAGGATCAGCGCGGTGGTGCCGATCGGCTCCTGCGACCAGAAGCCGTAGACGGCCGCGGCGACGATGCAGAACACCGCGATGAGGTTGAAGATGAGCGCCTCGACCTTCACGGCCGTCCTCCCTGCGCAGCGTCGGTGCGGTGGTCCTCGGTGCCGGCGGACACGTCAGTCGGCCGCACGCTGGTAGTAGCCGTCGCCCACGCGGAACGGCCGGGTCGTGGTGGCCTCGCCGTCCTGGCCGATGCTCTCGAGCGCCTCGCGGGTGCTCTGACCCGCCTCACGGGCGGCCAGGTAGGCCTCGTAGTCCTCGGCGCTGACGATGCGGACCTCGAAGTTCATGTACGCGTGGTACGAGCCGCAGAGCTCCGCACAGCGCCCGACGTAGGCACCCGTCTCGTTCGGGTGCAGCTCGAAGACGTTGTCCCGGCCGTTCTCGTTGCCCGGGATGACGTCGAGCTTGAAGAGGAACTCCGGCACCCAGAACGAGTGGATGACGTCGGCGGAGGCGACCTCGAAGCGGATGTCCTGGTCGACCGGCAGCACGAGGATCGGGATCTCGTCGGTCGAGCCGACCGTGTTCACCGGCTCGCCGTCGGGACCGGTGGTCTCCGGGTAGACGAACTGCCAGTTCCACTTGAAGGCGTTGACCGCGATCGTCGTGTCCGGGTCGTCGCTGCGCTCCTGCACGTCGTTCTGCACCGAGGTGGTGAAGAAGAACAGGGCGGCGATGATGATGAACGGGAAGATGGAGTACGCGATCTCCAGCGGCAGGTTGTACGCCGTCTGTCGCGGCAGGTCGTCGCCCTTCTTCCGGTGCACGATCACCGACCAGATGATCAGCCCCCACACGATGAAGCCGACGATCAGCGCCGCGATGACCGACCCGGTCCACAGCTGACGGATCGCCGTGGCTTCCTCGGTCACGCCCTCGGGGAACCCGAAGCGCCAGAACTCGTTGTTGAGGTCGCACCCGGTGAGGGTGAGCACCCCCAGGAGACCGAGCGCGGCGACCCGCGCGAGCCTGCTGCGTCGAGCCACTGCTCGCTGCCTCCTCGTCCTCCGCCCGGCGGTTCCCGGGCGGCTCTCCCGGCGCGGCCACGGGCGGGAGCCCGCCCTGGTCCGTGCGCCGACCTCAGTCTGGGCCGAGACTAGCCGACCCCGCACGGCGGCCGACCACCGGAGACCCGGTACCGGCGGGTCGGCCGGGACCGCCGGGACGCCGGTGACGGGGCCGCTCGTGGCCCTCCTCACCGTGCCGCCTCGCCGGCGGCCGGGGCGGTTAGAGTCGAGGGCGTGTGGACGCGGCTGCTGACCCCCCGCTGGGTGCTGCTGCACCTGCTGGTGGCCGCCCTGTTCGTCGCCACCTTCTTCCTCGGGTACTGGCAGCTGACCAAGGCCGAGGCCGGCGGCGGCGCGGTCAACTGGAGCTACGCGCTGCAGTGGCCGCTGTACGGGCTCATGGGCCTGTGGTTCTACGTCCGGATGGTCCGCGTCGAACTCAACCGGCACCCCGACGAGGACGAGCCGACCACCGCCGTCGTGCTGTACCAGCGGCCGCGGGTCGACACCAGCGGGGACCCGGAGCTGGCCGCCTACAACGCCTACCTCGCCGAGCTCAACGAGCGGGCGCTCGGTCAGCGGGGTCCGAGTGGCCGCTGAGCCGCAGCAGGGAACGCTGACCCCCCAGGTGGCCGGCGCGCTCACCCGCTACCGCGTCATGGCCTACGCCGTCGGCGTGATGCTCCTGGTGCTCGTCGCCGTCGCCATCCCGCTGCGCTACGCGGCCGGGATCCCCGAGGTGTCCGCGGTCGTCTCGCCCGTCCACGGGCTGCTCTACATCGTCTACCTCGTCACGGCGTTCGACCTGGCCCTCAAGGCGCGGTTCACCGCCAAGGGGACCCTGCTGGTGCTGCTCGCCGGCGTCGTCCCCCTCGTGTCGTTCGTCGCGGAGCGCCGGGTGACCACCCGCGTCCGCGCCGGCCGGCCCCTCTGACCGTCCTCCTCACTCCCGGGAGAACCCCCGCATGTGCGGCCTGCTGGCCTACCTGTCCACCGACGCGCCCCGGGTCGCCGAGAGGCACGTCGACGACGTCCGCGAGGCGCTGCACTGCCTGCACCACCGCGGCCCCGACGACACCGCGGTCTGGTCGGACCAGAACGTCGTCCTGGGTTTCAACCGGCTGTCGATCATCGACGTCGAGGGCAGCCCCCAGCCCCTCCCCTACGCCGGTGACCGCTACCGGATCCTGTTCAACGGGGAGATCTACAACTACGTCGAGCTGCGCGAGGAGCTGCAGGCCGCCGGCGCGCAGCTGGCCACGCACGGCGACACGGAGACGATCGTCGCGGGCTACCACCTGTGGGGCCAGGACGTCGTCCGGCGGCTGCGCGGGATGTTCTCCTTCGTCATCTGGGACACCGAGACCCGCACCGCGTTCGGCGCCCGCGACCCGTTCGGCATCAAGCCGCTGTTCACCGCGCGCCTGGCCGACGGCGGGCTGGTCTTCAGCTCGGAGAAGAAGGCGCTGCTGCAGCTGCTCGGCGGGAGCGCGGCCGCGGGTGGGGTCGACCCGGCGTCGCTGCAGCACTACCTGACGCTGCAGTACGTGCCGGAGCCGGCGACGCTGCACCGCGGCATCCGCCGGATCGAGAGCGGCACGAGCTTCACCGTCGTCGACGGCGAGCTGTCCACCGCGCGCTACTTCCACCCCGCCTGGACGCCGCAGCCGGTGCCCGCCGGCCGGGAGCAGGAGCTCTACGACCGCATCGCCGAGGTCCTCGACGAGTCGGTGGCCAAGCACATGCGGGCCGACGTCACCGTCGGGTCGTTCCTGTCCAGCGGCATCGACTCCACCGCGATCGCCGCGCTCGCGCACCGGTACAACCCGGACCTGCTGACGTTCACGGTCGGCTTCCAGCGGCAGGCGCAGTCGGAGATCGAGATCGCCGCCGAGTCGGCGTCGATCCTCGGCGTCAAGCACGTGCCGGTCGAGGTCAGCGCCGAGCAGTTCGCCGCGGCCATCCCCGAGGTGGTCTGGTACCTCGACGACCCGGTCGCGGACCCCGCGCTCGTGCCGCTGTACTTCGTGGCCCGCGAGGCACGCAAGCACGTGAAGGTCGTGCTGTCCGGCGAGGGCGCCGACGAGCTGTTCGGCGGCTACACCATCTACCGCGAGCCGATCAGCCTCGCGTGGGCGTCGAAGCTGCCGCCGGCCGCCCGCCGGGCGATGGCCCGGATCGCCGACGTGCTGCCCGAGGGCGTCCGCGGCCAGGACCTGCTGCGCCGGGCGTCGATCCCGCTCGAGCAGCGGTACTACGGCAACGCCCGCAACCTGCGCGACGACGAGCTGGCCGCGCTGCTGCCCGGCCGCGACCCCGACCTGTCGCACGTGGCGGTCACCGAGGACCTGTACCGGCGCACCCGCGAGGCCGGCTACGACGACGTGACGGCGATGCAGTACGTGGACCTGTTCACCTGGCTGCGCGGCGACATCCTGGTCAAGGCCGACAAGATGACCATGGCCAACTCGCTGGAGCTGCGGGTGCCGTTCCTCGACCCCGAGGTGTTCGCGGTCGCGAGCACGCTCCCGGTCGAGCAGCGGGTGCCGCGCCGCGGCGACGCCACCAAGTACGCGCTGCGCCGGGCGATGCGCCAGATCGTGCCGCCGCGGATCATGAACCGCCGCAAGCTCGGCTTCCCCGTGCCGACGGCGGACTTCCTCGCCGGGCCGCTGCACGAGTGGGCCCGCGAGATCGTCACCTCGAGCCAGACGCAGGAGTGGCTCGACCGCGACGTCGTCCTCGGCCTGCTGGACCGGCTGCGTGCCGAGGAGGTGCCGAGCAAGCGGATCGCCCGTCAGCTGTGGTCGGTGCTGGTCTTCATGGTGTGGCACGGGATCTTCGTCGAGGAGCGGATCGTCGTCGACGTCCCGGAGACGGTCTACCCCGTCAAGCTCTGAGGACGCGGAACGGCGCCCGCCCCCACGGGGGGACGGGCGCCGTTCTCGCGCTCAGGCGCAGGCGCTCAGTGGAACGAGTCGCCGCACGCGCAGGAGCCCTGCGCGTTCGGGTTGTCGATCGTGAAGCCCTGCTTCTCGATGGTGTCGACGAAGTCGATCACCGCGCCACCCAGGTACGGGCCGCTCATCCGGTCGACGATGACCTCGACGCCACCGAACTCGTAGGTCTGGTCGCCGTCGAGGAACCGCTCGTCGAAGAAGAGCTGGTAGCGCAGGCCGGAGCAGCCACCGGGCTGGACGGCGATGCGCAGACGCAGGTCGTCGCGGCCCTCCTGGTCCAGCAGCGCCTTGACCTTCGAGGCGGCCGGCTCGCTGAGCAGCACGCCGGTGCTGCCGGTGGTCTCGGTGTCCTGCACCGTCATGTCGTTGTCCTCCCACATCCGAGGGCGTCCGTTGCGGCAGTCCCTGCCGCGGGTCAACACCGCCGTGGCGGGCCCTCTTCCCACTGTACGGCGCGCACCGCGGGAGGCCAGTCCCTCACGGGGCCGCACGTAGACTCGCAGCCGTGAAGCTCCGCCTGCCCGGGCGCCGGGACCGCGCCGCCGAGACCGCCCCGGACACCGCCGCCGACTTGACCGAGCAGCAACTGGTGAAGGCCGGCGGCAAGGGCCGCCCGACGCCCAGGCGCGCCGAGGCGCAAGGCCGCCGTCCCGGTCCTCCCCCGCCGCCGCCCACCACGCGCAAGGAGGCCTACGCCCGCATGCGCCAGCAGCAGGCGCAGCGGCGGGCCGACACCCGGGCGGGCATGGCGCGCGGCGACGACGCCTACCTCCCGGCGCGCGACCGCGGCCCGGTGCGCAAGCTCGTGCGCGACCTGGTCGACGCGCGCCGCAACGCGGGCAGCTTCTTCCTGCCCGTCGCCGCGCTGGTGCTGGTCGGGTACTTCATCCCGAACCCGGCGGTGCAGAACTACACGGTCTTCGTCTGGTTCCTGTTCTTCCTGGTGATCATCGTCGACTCGGTGTTCCTGGGCCGGCGGATCTCGAGGACCGTCCGCCGGCGCTTCCCCGACCAGCCGCACCGGATGAAGGGCCTGGTCTGGTACGGCGTCAGCCGGGCGACGATGATCCGCCGCTGGCGGTTCCCGAAGCCCGAGGTCGCGGTCGGCGCCGAGGTCTAGCCGGCACTAGCGTCGGGGCACGTGGAGTACCGACGCCTCGGCCGTTCCGGCCTGACCATCTCCGAGATCGCCTACGGCAACTGGCTCACCCACGGGGGCCAGGTCGAGGAGGACGCCGCGCAGGCCTGCGTGCGCGCCGCCCTCGACGCCGGCATCACGACCTTCGACACCGCCGACGTCTACGCCGGCACCCGCGCCGAGTCGGTGCTCGGCCGCGCCCTGGCCGGCCAGCGCCGCGAGGGCCTGGAGATCTTCACCAAGGTCTACTGGCCCACCGGCCCCGGCCCCAACGACCGCGGCCTGGGCCGCAAGCACGTCACCGAGAGCTGCGACGCCTCGCTGCGGCGGCTGCAGACCGACCACATCGACCTCTACCAGGCGCACCGGTACGACCCGACGGTGCCGCTCGAGGAGACGATGACCGCCTTCGCCGACCTGGTGCGGGCGGGCAAGGTCCTCTACGTCGGCGTCTCGGAGTGGCGGGCCGAGGAGATCGCCGCCGGCGCGGCGCTGGCCCGCGACCTCGGCATCCAGCTGATCAGCAACCAGCCGCAGTACTCCATGCTGTGGCGGGTCATCGAGGACGAGGTCGTCCCGACGTCGCAGCGCGAGGGCGTGTCGCAGATCGTCTGGTCGCCGCTGGCCCAGGGCGTGCTCACCGGCAAGTACCGGCCGGGCGAGCAGCCGCCGGCCGACAGCCGGGCCGGGCACAGCGAGGCCGGGCAGTCGATGCGCGGCTTCCTGCGCGACGACGTCCTCAGCCGCGTGCAGGAGCTGCGGGCCGTCGCCGACGACCTCGGCCTGTCCATGGCCCAGCTCGCCGTCGCCTGGGTGCTGCAGAACGACAACGTGGCCGCGGCGATCATCGGCGCGACCCGCCCGGAGCAGGTGCACGACAACGTGAAGGCCGCGGGTGTGCGCCTCGAGGACGACGTGATGGCGCGCATCGACGAGGTGCTCGGGGACGTCGTCGAGCGCGACCCGGCCAAGACCGCCCGGGGCTGACCGACCCCCGGCCTGGACCTCAGGTCGAGGTTCAGGCCGGGGCCAGCGCCATCGGCCCGTACGCCTTGGTGTCGCCGTCGAACAGGCTCACCGTGGCCACGCCCCGGGCCAGCAGGTCCCGCCAGTTCTCCCCGAGCCACGACTCGGCGTCGCCCTGGTTGTCCGCGGGCGGCACCTCGACGCCGAGCGCCGCCGGGTCCAGGGTCGCGCCGGTCGGGTCCTCCAGCCGCCACGTCCAGCTCATGGCGCGAGGGTAGTGACCGCGCCGTCCGCCCGCGTCGTGTCCGGGGTGTGACCACCCGCGGGGTTACGCCGCCGATCTCCCCGGGCATGGGAGGTCATCGACCGCCCCGTTCCCCGGAGGACCGATGACCGTGCCCCCCGCGGGCGCCTCGCGCGCCACACCCCCGCCGCCGTCGACCGACGAGGCCTCGACCGGCCAGCTGATCAGCCAGCTGACCGAGCAGGTCTCCCGCCTGGTCCGCGACGAGGCGCGCCTCGCCCAGGCCGAGATGACGCAGAAGGCCAAGCGCCTGGGCATCGGCGCCGGCCTGTTCGGCGGCGCCGGGCTGTTCGGCTTCCTCGGGCTGTGCGTGCTGGTCGCCACCGCCGTCCTGGCCCTGGACGTCGTCCTGCCCGCCTGGCTCGCCGCCCTGATCGTGGCGGTGGTGCTGTTCGCCGTCGCCGGGGTCCTGGCGCTGGTCGGCAAGAAGGACGTGCAGAAGGGCACGCCGCCGGTGCCGACCGAGGCGATCGCCAGCACCAAGGCCGACATCGCGACGGTGAAGGAGAGTGCGCGCCGATGAGCACCCCGACCGGCGGCTCCCGGCCCGACGACGCCGCCGCGAACGGCCCCACCGACCCCGAGGCCATCAAGGCCGAGATCGAGGCCACCCGGGAGCAGCTCGGCCGCACCGTCGACGAGCTCAGCCACCGCCTCGACGTCCCCGCCCGGGCCAAGGAGGGGGCGGCCCGGGCCAAGGACACCGCCGTCGAGACCTACCGCGAGAGCCCGCCCACCGTCATCGGCGCCGGTGCCGCGCTCGCAGGCCTGGTCGGGCTGCTCGTCTGGCGGCGGCGGCGCCGGCACCGCCGGGCCGCGGCCGCCGCCACCGGGTCGACGACCGCCGTGGCACAGGCCCGCGCCGAGGCCCACCGGGCCCGCAAGGAGGCCGCCCGCGAGGCGGCCCAGGCCCGCCGGGCGGTGGCGAGGAACGCGCGGAGGACGAGGCAGCGGACCCGGAAGGCCGCGAGGAGGGTGCGGAAGTGAGCAGCAAGGGCGCGAAGCTCGTCTACCGCCCGGTCGGCCTGGTCGGGGGCATCCTCGCCGGTGTCGTCTCCGGGGCGGTCTTCAAGCAGGTGTGGAAGCGCATCTCCGGGGAGGACGACGCCCCCGACGCGCTGCAGAGCGAGTACCGCATGCGCGAGGTGGTCCTCGCCGCGGCGATCCAGGGCGCAATCTTCGCCGCCACCAAGGCGGCGATCGACCGCGCCGGCGCGCGCGGCTTCACCAAGCTCACCGGCAGCTGGCCGGGCGACTGACGCCGCCCGGCCGGACGGCGACCGACGGGAGGGGGCGGCAGATGGGCGGGACCAGGCAGCGCGACAGCGCGGTCGACCGCATCCGCGAGCGGGTCGAGGAGAAGGCCGCCCGGCGGGCGGCCGCGCGGGAGGCGGCGCAGCGGGCCGCCCGGGGTGAGGAGGCGGCCGATCCGGGCCGGGTGCCACCCGGCGGCCCGACGCCGGCCGAGCTCCCCGGGATGCACGCGGACAAGCCCACCGAGATCCCGGCCCGGGGCTGGAAGCAGATCGTCAAGCGGGCGTGGGCGGAGAACAACGCCGACAACATGCCGATCATCGCCGGCGGCGTCGCGTTCTTCGCCTTCCTCGCGATCTTCCCGGCGCTGATCGCGACGATCTCCATCTACGGGCTCGTGGCCTCGCCGGAGACCGTCGCCCGGCAGGTCGAGAGCCTCTCGGCCCAGCTGCCCGACGAGGCGGCGGCGCTGATCGGCGACCAGCTGACCGCGATCACGCAGAACAGCGGCGGCGCGCTGTCGCTGTCGCTCGTGGTCTCGGTGCTCGCGGCGCTGTGGTCGGCGTCCGGCGGCACGGGCAACGTCATCACCGCGGTGAACATCGCCTACGACGAGGTGGAGACCCGCGGCTTCGTCAAGCGCAAGGCGATGGCGCTCGGGCTCACGCTCGGCGCCATCGTGTTCGTGCTGGTCACCTTCGCGCTGGTCGCGGTGGTGCCGGTCGTGATGGACGCGCTCCCCCTCGGCGTCGTCGGCACGGTCCTGGCGCAGGTCCTGCGGTGGGTCCTGCTGCTCGGGGTGTTCGCCGGCTCGCTGGCGGTGCTCTACCGGGTCGCTCCCGACCGCGACGCGCCGCAGCTCAAGTGGGTGAGCCTCGGCGCGATCGTCGTCACGGTCATCTGGGCGCTGGTCAGCCTGGGCTTCAGCTTCTACGTCAACAACTTCGGCTCGTACGACAAGACCTACGGCGCCATCGCCGGCGTCATCGTGCTGATGCTGTGGCTGTACCTGACCTGCTACCTGGTCCTGCTCGGCGCGGAGATCAACTCCGAGGCCGAGCACCAGACGGCCGAGGACACCACCGAGGGCCCGCCGGTCCCCATGGGCCAGCGCAACGCCACGATGGCCGACGAGCTGCCCGACCCGCCGGAGCCGACGAAGGAGTCGAAGCAGAAGGCCTGAGCCCCTCCCCGGCGGGCTCCTGCGCTCAGCGCACGTGGGAGGGCACGAACGGCGGCCGGACGGCGACGACGGGCTGCGGGCGGCCCCGGACGTCGACGGCGAGCGGGGTGTCCGGGGCGATCCCGGCCGCGGCGTCGAGCAGGGCCAGCGCGATCCCGGTGCGCAGCGTCGGGGAGAAGGTGCCGCTGGTGACCTCGCCGACGCGGCGGCCGGACTCGTCGAGCACGTCCATGCCGGGACGCGGGATGCCGCGGCCGGTGGCGCGCAGGCCCCACAGCAGCCGCGTCGCGCCGGCCTCCCGCTCGGCCAGCAGCGCCTGCCGCCCCCAGAACGCGGGCTTCCTCCACCCGACCGCCCAGCCGCTGCGCGCCTGGTTGGGGGTGATCCGGCGGGACAGCTCGTGCCCGTGCAGCGGGTAGCCCATCTCGGTGCGCAACGTGTCCCGCGCGCCCAGCCCGCACGGGCGGATCCCCTCGGCGGCGCCGGCCTCGAGCAGCCGGTCCCACAGCGCGTCGGCCCGCTCGGCGGCGACGAGCAGCTCGTAGCCGTGCTCGCCGGTGTAGCCGGTGCGGCAGACGGTGACCTCCTGCCCCTCCCCGCCGGCGAACGCCATGTAGTCCAGTCCGGCGGCCAGTCCGGCGGCCTCGAGGACGGCGGCGGAGCGCGGCCCCTGCACGGCGAGGACGGCGACCTCCTCGTGCCGGTCGGTCACCGTGACGCCGTCCGGCGCGGCGGCCGCCAGCCGCGCCAGGACCTCCTGCGCGTTGGCGGCGTTGGGCACGAGCAGCACGTCGTCGGGTGAGTGCAGGTAGACGATGAGGTCGTCGACCACGCCGCCGGCGTCGGCCTCGCCGTCGGGGACGCAGCACAGCGTGTACTGCGCCTGCCCCGGTCCGATCCGCCCGAGGTCGTTGGTCAGGCAGGCGTCGACCAGAGCCGCGGCACCGGGCCCGCGCACGGTGCCGGTGCCCAGGTGCGAGACGTCGAACAGGCCCACCGCCTGCCGCACGGCGGCGTGCTCGGCGAGCACCCCGCCGCCGGCGTACTCGATCGGCATCGACCAGCCGCCGAAGTCGGCCAGCTTGGCGCCGGCCGCCACGTGGCGGTCGTGGAGGGGCGAGGTCCGCGCGGTCACCCCCCGCACGCTATCCGGCGACCTGCTGGAACGGCCCCCGTGCACGGACCCGCGCCGGGCCTGCGAGGCGTGGGGCACACGGGGGTCCTTCTAGGATCGAGCGGTGCCGCCCACGATCACCGCCACCGACCGCCCGCTCGAGAAGACGCCCGCCGACGCCGTCGTCGTCGGCATCGGGAAGGGGTCCGCCGGCCTGCTGCCCACGCCGGGCGCGGAGGCCGTGGACCGGCTGCTCGGCGGCAGGCTGCTGCCCGCCCTGGCCGACCTCGGGGCGCGCGGCGCCCAGGACGAGGTCACCCGGGTGGCCAGCCTCGGGCAGGGGCCGTTCCCGGTCGTCGCCGCCGTCGGGCTCGGCGCCCCCGAGGCCACCGGCGGGTACTCCCCCGAGGCGATCCGGCGTGCCGCCGGCGCCGCCAGCCGCGCGCTGACCGGCCGCGGCTCGGTCGTGACCCTGCTGGCCGCCGTCGGCGGGACCCCCGACGCCGAGCGGCTGCACGCCGTCGGCGAGGGCGCCCTGCTGGGCGCGTACGAGTTCACCGCCTACAAGTCCGACCTGCCCGCCGACCGGCCCACCCCGCCGCGCGAGTTCACGGTCGTCGTCCCCGACGCCGGTGCGGCCAAGGCCCCGCTGGCGCGGGCCCGCGCCGTGGCCGACGCGGTCGCGCTGGTGCGGGACCTGGTCAACACCCCGCCCAACGACCTCCACCCGGCCGAGCTCGCCTCCCGCGGCGCCGCGGCCGGCAAGGCGGCCGGCCTGAAGGTCGAGGTGCTCGACGAGGACGACCTCGTCGCCGGCGGCTACGGCGGCATCCTGGCCGTCGGCGCCGGCTCCGCGCGCGGCCCGCGGCTGCTGCGGATGACCTACACGGGCAAGAAGGCGCAGAAGAGGGTCGCCCTCGTCGGCAAGGGCATCACCTTCGACAGCGGCGGCCTGTCGATCAAGCCCGCCGCGAAGATGGACGAGATGAAGAGCGACATGGCCGGCGCCGCGGCCGTGATCGCCACCGTGTGCCTGGTCGCCCAGCTCGGCCTGCCGGTCGAGGTGACCGCCACCGTGCCGATGGCGGAGAACCTGCCCAGCGGGACCGCGTACCGCCCCGCCGACGTGGTCACCTTCCGCAACGGCAAGAAGGCCGAGATCACCAACACCGACGCCGAGGGCCGGGTGATCCTGGCCGACGCCATCGCCCGCGCGGCCGAGGACTCCCCGGACGTCCTGCTCGAGACCTCGACCCTCACCGGCGCCCAGCTGGTCGCCCTCGGCGCGCGCACCGCCGGCGTCATGGGCAGCGACGACATGCGCGACGCGGTCGTCGCGGCCAGCCGGCGCAGCGGCGAGCCGATGTGGCCGATGCCGATGCCCGAGGAGCTGCGGCGCGGCATCGACTCGCCGGTCGCCGACTTCGTCAACGCCAACGCCGACCGGATGGGCGGCATGCTCGTCGGGGCGCACTTCCTCGCCGAGTTCGTCCCGGCCGGGCTGCCCTGGGCGCACGTCGACATCGCCGGCCCCAGCTTCAACACCGGTGCGCCCTGGGGCTACACGCCCAAGGGCGGCACCGGGGTGCCGGTCCGCACCCTGCTGGCGACCATCGAGGACCTGCTGACCCGCTGACCGCCCGTGCGGCCGGGGACCCCGGCCGCACGCGGCGCGCAACCGCCCTCGGCCTGCGCCGTCACGTGGAGTGGCAGGATGGTCGAGGACCATCCCCCACCCGTTCCGGTGGGGCAGGCCGAGAGCATCGAGGAGCACGTCGTGAGCGCACCCACCACCCCCGCCGACCTGGTCATCCTCGGTGGTGGCTCGGGTGGCTACGCCGCCGCGCTGCGGGCCGCGGAGCTGGGGATGTCGGTCGTCCTGATCGAGAAGGACAAGGTCGGCGGCACCTGCCTGCACCGCGGGTGCATCCCCACCAAGGCCCTGCTGCACGCCGGTGAGGTCGCCGACCTGGCCCGCGAGGGCGAGCAGTTCGGGGTGAAGACCTCGCTGGCCGGCATCGACATGGACGGCGTCAACTCCTACAAGGACGGCGTCATCTCGCGGCTGTACAAGGGCCTGCAGGGCCTGATCAAGAGCCGCAAGATCACCTACGTCGAGGGCGAGGGCCGGCTGGTCTCCCCCACCGCGGTGGCGGTCGACGGCCAGACCTACGAGGGCCGCCACGTGCTGCTGGCCACCGGCTCCTACTCGCGCTCCATCCCGGGCGTCGAGCTCGACGGCGTCCGCGTCCTGGACAGCGAGCAGGCCCTCGCGCTCGACCGCGTCCCGACCTCCGCGATCATCCTGGGCGGCGGTGTCATCGGCTGCGAGTTCGCCAGCGCCTGGAAGTCCTTCGGCGTCGACGTCACGATCATCGAGGGCCTCAAGCACCTGGTGCCGCTGGAGGACGAGAACTCCTCCAAGCTCCTCGAGCGCGCCTTCCGCCGCCGGAAGATCAACTTCGAGCTCGGCAACATGGTGTCCTCGGTGCAGTCCACCGAGAACGGCGTCAAGGTCAGCCTGCAGAACGGCAAGGAGTTCGAGGCCGAGATCGTGCTGGTGGCCATCGGCCGCGGCCCGGTCAGCCAGGGCCTGGGCTACGAGGAGGCCGGCGTCGCGATGGACCGCGGCTACGTGCTGGTCGACGAGTACTGCCAGACCAACGTCCCGACCATCTCCGCCGTCGGTGACCTCATCCCCACCCTGCAGCTGGCCCACGTCGGGTTCGGCGAGGGCATCCTCGTCGCCGAGCGGCTGGCCGGCCTCCCGGTCGTGCCGATCGACTACGCCGGCGTCCCGCGCGTCACCTACTCCGACCCCGAGGTCGCCTCGGTCGGCCTGACCGAGACCCAGGCCCGCGACAAGTACGGCGACGTCGAGACCCTCGTCTACGACCTGGGCGGCAACGGCCGCAGCCAGATCCTCAAGACCCAGGGCGCGGTCAAGCTGATCCGTCAGAAGGACGGCCCGGTCGTCGGCGTGCACATGGTCGGTAGCCGGGTCGGCGAGCTCGTCGCCGAGGCGCAGCTGATCTTCAACTGGGAGGCCCTGCCCGACGAGGTCGCCTCCCTGATCCACCCGCACCCCACGCAGAGCGAGGCGATCGGCGAGGCCCACCTGGCCCTGGCCGGCAAGCCGCTGCACGCCCACAGCTGAGCCGGCCGGCTCCGCTCCCCGTCTCCCCCACCCGCGCCACCACGAAGGAGCCCCGCCCCGATGCCGATCTCCGTCACCATGCCCGCCCTGGGCGAGAGCGTCACCGAGGGCACGGTCACCCGATGGCTGAAGCAGGAGGGTGAGCAGGTCGAGGCCGACGAGCCGCTGCTCGAGGTCTCGACCGACAAGGTCGACACCGAGATCCCCTCCCCCGCGGCGGGTGTCCTCACCAAGATCCTCGTGTCCGAGGACGAGACCGTCGAGGTCGGCGCCGAGCTGGCCGTGATCGGCGGCGAGGGTGACGGCGCGGGTGCCGGCGGTCCGGCCTCCGCCGACGACGCCACCACCCCGCAGACCCCGGTCGAGCAGGTGGAGGACGCCGGTCCCGGCGCCGCCGACGAGCCGCAGCCCGCCCCCGCCGCCGAGGCCCCCGCCCCCGCCGACCAGGGCGGCGGTCAGGGCGGTGGCGAGGGGACGCCGGTGACCATGCCGGCGCTCGGCGAGAGCGTCACCGAGGGCACCGTCACCCGCTGGCTCAAGGCGGTCGGCGACGAGGTCACCGCGGACGAGCCGCTGCTCGAGGTCTCGACCGACAAGGTCGACACCGAGATCCCGGCCCCGGTGTCGGGGACGCTGCTGTCGATCACGGTCAACGAGGACGAGACCGTCGAGGTCGGCGCCCAGCTGGCGGTGATCGGGTCCGGCGCCGCCGGTGGCGGTGCCCCCGCTGCCGCCCCCGCCGCGCCGGCACCCGCCCCGCAGGAGGCCCCCGCCCCGGCCCCGGCTCCCGCTCCGGCGCCGCGTCAGGAGCAGCAGCCCGCGCCCCAGCCGCCGGCCGCGCCGCCGTCGGTCCCCGCCGGGGCCGACTACGGGTCCGGCGAGGCCGAGACCGTCCGCGCGCAGCAGAGCAACCAGCCCTCCCAGCCCGCGCGGGCCGAGGCCCCGTCCTCGGCAGGCGCGGCTCCGGCGAGCGCGGCCCCGGCCGACGGTGGCGGCACCTACGTGACGCCCCTGGTGCGCCGCCTGGCCGCCGAGCACGGCGTCGACCTGGCCGGCATCACCGGCACCGGCGTGGGCGGCCGCATCCGCAAGCAGGACGTCCTGGCCGCCGCGGAGGCCGCCTCCGCCCCGGCCGCGGCTCCGGCGGCCGCTCCGGCCCCGGCCGCCGCCGGCCGGCCCACCACGCCGTCGCCGGCTGCCCGGCCGGACACCGCGCTGCGCGGCCGCACCGAGAAGATGTCCCGCCTGCGCGGGGTCATCGCCCGGCGGATGGTCGAGTCGCTGGCGGTCAGCGCCCAGCTGACGACCGTCGTCGAGGTCGACGTCACCCGGATCGCCAAGCTGCGCGACCGGGCCAAGCGGGACTTCGAGGCCCGCGAGGGCGTCAAGCTGTCGTTCCTGCCGTTCTTCGCGAAGGCGGCGGTCGAGGCGCTCAAGGCCCACCCGGCCGTGAACTCCTCGGTCGACATGGAGGCCGGCACGGTCACCTACCACGACCAGGAGAACCTGGGCGTCGCCGTCGACACCGAGCGCGGCCTGCTCGTGCCGGTCATCCACGGCGCCGGTGACCTGAGCATCGGCGGGCTCGCCCGCAAGATCGCCGATCTCGCCGAGCGCACCCGCCTGAACAAGGTGACGCCGGACGAGCTGGGCGGCGGCACGTTCACGCTGACCAACACCGGCAGCCGCGGCGCCCTGTTCGACACGCCGATCATCAACCAGCCGCAGGTGGCGATCCTGGGCACCGGCACCGTGGTCAAGCGCCCGGTCGTCGTGCAGGACCCGGACCTCGGCGAGGTCATCGCGGTGCGCTCGATGGTCTACCTGGCCCTCACCTATGACCACCGGATCGTCGACGGCGCCGACGCCGCCCGGTTCCTCGGCACGGTGAAGGAGCGGCTCGAGGCCGGACAGTTCGAGGGCGAGCTCGGCCTGAGCTGACGTCCCCCGGTCGGGGGGGGGGGGGGGGGGGGGGGGGGGGGGGGGGGGGGGGGGGGGGGGGGGGGGGGGGGGGGGGGGGGGGGGGGGGGGGGGGGGGGGGGGGGGGGGGGGGGGGGGGGGGG
>NZ_JBJGZC010000028.1:0-59677 GCF_054050315.1 Geodermatophilus sp. SYSU D00867
GACGCCGCAGGCCGCGACGTCGACCACCGCCTCCCCCGGCCCCGGATCGGGCACCAGGACCGTCTCGACGCTGACCGGTTCTCCCTTGCCGCGGGCGACGACGCCCCTCACCTCGTAGGCCATGCCGATGGTTCCTCTCGGGATGTGCGAAGCGGACGCGGTGGTTCCTGCTGTGCGGGTCGCGGGCGATCGGGGGAGTGGCGGGACATCCGCCCCCGGTCGCCCCTTGACCCCGCGCAGCGCCGACCCTACGGTGTTGCACGACTGATATACCAGTCCTCAGCGTCATTTCCTTACAGGAGGGACCCGGCATGGTCGTCCAGGTCGACGCAGCGCCCCAGGCCCCGACCGTTCCCGACTGCGTGCTCGACCGGTCGCTTGCGGACACCGACCCGCAGGTCCACCAGGCCGTCTCCGCGGAGCTGGTCCGGCAGCAGACCACGCTGGAGATGATCGCCAGCGAGAACTTCGCGCCGGTGGCGGTCATGCAGGCCCAGGGCTCGGTGCTGACCAACAAGTACGCCGAGGGCTATCCGGGCCGGCGCTACTACGGCGGCTGCGAGCACGTGGACGTCGTCGAGCAGCTGGCCCTCGACCGGCTGAAGGCGCTGTTCGCCGCCGAGTACGCCAACGTGCAGCCGCACTCGGGCGCCCAGGCCAACGCCGCGGCGATGGCGGCCCTGCTGCACCCCGGCGACACCATCCTCGGGCTGGACCTGGCGCACGGCGGTCACCTGACGCACGGCATGAAGCTCAACTTCTCCGGCAAGCTCTACGACGTCGCCGCCTACCACGTGCGGCCCGACGACCACCGCGTGGACATGGCCGAGGTCGACCGGCTGGCCCACGAGCGCCGACCCAGACTGATCATCGCCGGCTGGTCGGCCTACCCACGGCAGCTCGACTTCGCCGCGTTCCGCCGGATCGCCGACGAGGTCGGCGCCTACCTGATGGTCGACATGGCCCACTTCGCCGGCCTGGTCGCCGCCGGACTGCACCCCTCGCCCGTCCCGCACGCCCACGTCGTCACCTCGACCACCCACAAGACCCTCGGCGGGCCGCGGGGCGGCGTCATCCTGGCCACCGCAGAGCTGTCCAAGAAGTTCAACTCCTCCGTCTTCCCCGGCCAGCAGGGCGGCCCGCTGGAGCACGTGATCGCCGCCAAGGCCGTCGCCTTCAAGCTGGCCGGGGAGCCCGCGTTCCGCGAGCGGCAGGAGCGCACCCTCGCCGGCGCCCGGATCCTGGCCGACCGGCTGCTGGCCGCCGACTCCCGCGCGGCGGGCATCGGCGTGGTCAGCGGCGGTACCGACGTCCACCTGGTCCTCGTGGACCTGCGCGAGTCGGAGCTCGACGGCCGCCAGGCCGAGGACCGGCTGCACTCCATCGGGATCACCGTCAACCGCAACGCGGTGCCCTTCGACCCCCGCCCGCCGATGGTCAGCTCCGGGGTGCGCATCGGCACGCCGGCGCTGGCGGCGCGCGGCTTCACCCTCGACGACTTCGCCGAGGTCGCCGACGTGATCGCCGCCGCGCTGCGGCCCTCGGTCGGCGAGGCCGAGCTCGCCGGGCTCCGCGGGCGGGTCACCCGGCTGGCCGACCGTCACCCGCTCTACCCCGACCTGACGGAGGTCCCCCGATGAGCCCCCGCACCCCCGGCGCCGACCTGCCGGAGCACCCGGACTTCCTGTGGCGGGACCCCGAGCCGAAGCGCTCCTACGACGTGGTGGTCATCGGCGGCGGCGGGCACGGCCTGGCCACGGCGCACTACCTCGCCGAGAACCACGGCATCACGAACGTCGCGGTGCTGGAGAAGGGGTGGCTGGCGGGCGGCAACATGGCCCGCAACACCACGATCATCCGCTCGAACTACCTGTGGGACGAGAGCTCGGCCATCTACGAGCACGCGCTGAAGCTGTGGGAGGGGCTCGAGGAGGACCTCGGCTACCCGATCCTGTTCAGCCAGCGCGGCGTGCTCAACCTCGCCCACACCCTGCAGGACGTCCGCGACAGCGTGCGCCGGGTCGAGGCCAACAAGCTCAACGGCGTCGACGCGGAGTGGCTGGAGCCCGACGAGGTCCGCAAGATCTGCCCGGTCGTCAACACGTCGGGCGACATCCGCTACCCCGTCCTGGGCGCGACGTACCAGCCGCGCGCCGGCATCGCCAAGCACGACTACGTGGCCTGGGGTTTCGCCCGCCGGGCCCACCGGGCCGGCATCGACCTCATCCAGGACTGCGAGGTCACCGGGTTCGCCACCGACGGCGACCGGGTCACCGGGGTGCAGACCACCCGCGGCACCATCGCCGCCGGCAGGGTCGCCCTCTGCGCGGCCGGCCACACCTCCGTGCTCACGGACATGCTCGGCATCCGGGTCCCGCTGCAGAGCCACCCGCTGCAGGCGCTGGTCTCCGAGCTGCTCGAGCCGGTGCACCCCACCGTGGTCATGTCCAACGCCGTCCACGTGTACGTCTCCCAGGCGCACAAGGGCGAGCTCGTCATGGGCGCCGGCGTGGACTCCTACAACGGCTACGGCCAGCGCGGCGCCTTCCACGTCATCGAGCGCCAGATGGCCGCCGCCGTCGAACTCTTCCCGGTGTTCGCGCGGGCACACCTGCTGCGCACCTGGGGCGGCATCGTCGACGTCAGCCCGGACGCCTCACCGATCGTGGGCCGGACCCCCTACGACAACCTCTACCTCAACTGCGGCTGGGGCACCGGCGGGTTCAAGGCCACCCCCGGCATCGGCTGGGCCCTGGCGCACACCATCGCCCACGACGAGCCCCACCCCACCGTGGCGCCGTTCACCCTCCACCGGTTCGTCACCGGCGCGCTCGTCGACGAGCACGGCGCGGCCGCCGTCGCCCACTGACCCCGGGGAGCCCTCCGTGCAACTCATCGAATGCCCGTGGTGCGGCCCCCGCGAGGAGGTCGAGTTCCGCTACGGCGGCCAGGCCCACGTCCCGTACCCGGACGCCCCCGGCGCGCTCTCCGACGAGCAGTGGGCGCACTACGTCTTCTTCCGCGACAACCCCAAGGGCCGCTTCGCCGAGCGCTGGCACCACAGCGCCGGCTGCCGGCGCTGGTTCAACGCGATCCGCGACACCGCCACCTACCGCTTCGAGCGCGTCTACCGCCTCGATGACCCGAAGCCGGTGACCCCGTGACCAGTCCCTTCCGCACCGCCGAGGGGGGGCGCATCGACCGCGCCACCACCCTCGAGTTCACCTTCGACGGGCAGACCCTCACCGGCCACCCCGGCGACACGCTGGCCTCGGCACTGCTCGCCTCCGGCCGGCACCAGGTCGCCACGAGCACCACGTTCGGCCGCCCGCGGGGCATCGCCGCGGCCTGGGCCGAGGACCCCGGTGGCCTCGTGCAGATCGAGGAGCCCTTCCCCGAGCCCATGCTGCTGGCCACGACCGTCGAGCTCCACGACGGACTGGTCGCCCACGGCCTGCCGGGGCAGGGTCGCCTCGCCGAGGTCCCCGACTCCGCCCGCTACGACGCCGTCCACCACCACGTGGACGTCCTCGTCGTGGGGGCCGGGCCCGCGGGTCTCGCCGCCGCGCTCACCGCCGCCCGGGCGGGGGCCCGTGTGGCGCTGGTCGACGAGCAGTCCGAGGCCGGCGGCTCGCTGCTGTCGGGCACCGACCGCCTCGACGGGGTCCCGGCGCCGGAGTGGGTGGCGGACGCGGTCGCGGAGCTGGCCGCGCACCCGGAGGTGCTGCACCTGCAGCGCACCACCGCGTTCGGCGGCTACGACGACGGCTTCGTCCTGGCGCTGGAGCGGCGCACCGACCACCTCGGCGCCGCCGCGCCCCGGCGCATCTCCCGCCAGCGGGTGTGGCGCCTGCGCGCGCGCTCCGTCGTCATCGCCACCGGAGCGCACGAGCGCCCGGTCGTCTTCGCCGACAACGACCGACCGGGCACCATGCTCGCCGGCGCCGCCCGGACCTTCCTGCACCGCTACGGCGTGCTGCCCGGCCGTGAGGCCGTCGTGTTCACCACCAACGACAGCGCCTACGACGCCGCCCTCGACCTGTCCCGCGCCGGCGTGCGGGTGCAGGCGGTGGTCGACGCGCGGCCGGAGGGCTCCCCGCAGCGGCGTGCGGAGTGCGAGCGTGCCGGCATCCGCGTCCTCCCCGGGGCCGTCGTCACCGGCACGCGGGGGGGCGGGCGGGTCACGCACGCCCTCGTCGCCCCCTTCGTGGACGGGCAGGTGGGGGCCGCCACCGCGATCGCCTGCGACCTCCTGCTGGTCAGCGGCGGCTGGAACCCGGCGGTGCACCTGTTCAGCCAGGCCCGCGGCCGGCTGCGCTACGACGAGACCCTCGGCGCGTTCGTCCCCGGGGAGGACCTCGACGGCCTGTCGGTGGCCGGCTCGGCCGCCGGCGTGTTCGACCTGGCGGGGTGCCTGGCCGACGGGCAGCGGGTAGCCCGCGCGGCACTGGCCGCCCTGGCGATCGCGCCGGCGGGGGAGGACCGGCTGCCCAGCGCCCCGGAGTCCGTCGTCCCGGCGGCGTCCCTGGTGCTGTGGCGGGTGCCGGACACCTCCGGCGCCGAGGGCACCACCTCGTTCGTCGACCTGCAGCGCGACGCGACGGTCGCCGACATCGCCCGCGCGGTCGGCGCCGGGCTGCGCTCCATCGAGCACGTCAAGCGCTACACGACCATCGGGACGGCGCACGACCAGGGCAAGACCTCCGGCGTCCTCGCCTCCGGGATCACCGCCGAGCTGCTCGGCATCCCGGTGCAGGACACCGGGACCACCACCTTCCGGCCGCCCTACACCCCGGTCGCCTTCGCCGCACTGGCCGGGCGCGACCGCGGCCGGCTCTTCGACCCCGAGCGGGTCACCGCCCTGCACGAGTGGCACGTGGCGGCCGGGGCCGTCTTCGAGGACGTCGGCCAGTGGAAGCGCCCGCGCTACTACCCGCGGCCCGGCGAGGACATCGAGGCCGCGGTCCTGCGCGAGTGCGCCGCGGCCCGCACCGGTGTCGGGATCCTCGACGGCTCGACCCTCGGCAAGATCGACGTCCAGGGTCCCGACGCCGCGGTCCTGCTGGACCGGCTCTACACGAACCTGATCAGCAGCCTGAAGGTCGGCTCGGTCCGGTACGGCGTCATGTGCGGCGTGGACGGCATGGTCATCGACGACGGCACGGTGCTGCGCCTGGCCGAGGACCGCTTCCTCGTCCTCACCACCACCGGCGGAGCGGCGAAGGTCCTCGACTGGATGGAGGAGTGGGTCCAGACCGAGTGGCCGGACCTGCGGGTGCACTGCACCTCGGTCACCGAGCAGTGGGTCACCTTCCCCGTCGTCGGCCCCCGTTCCCGCGACGTCGTCGGTGCGGTCTTCCCCGGCGTGGACGTCTCCAACGAGGCCTTCCCGTTCATGACCTGGCGGGACACCACCCTCGACGGGGTGCCGGTCCGGCTGGCCCGGATCAGCTTCTCCGGCGAGCTCGCCTTCGAGGTCTACGTGAACTCCTGGTACGCGGTCGCGGTCTGGCAGCGGCTGCTCCAGGCCGGCCGGCCGTACGGGATCACCCCGTACGGCACGGAGACCATGCACGTCCTGCGCGCGGAGAAGGGCTACCCGATCATCGGGCAGGACACCGACGGCACCGTCACCCCGCACGACCTGGGCATGGCGTGGGCGGTGTCGAAGAAGAAGCCCGACTTCATCGGCAAGCGTTCCTTCGCCCGCCAGGCCAACGCCGATCCGCTGCGCAAGCAGCTGGTCGGGCTGCTGCCCGTCGACCGGCAGACCGTGCTGCCCGAGGGCTCGCAGATCGTGGAGTTCCGCGCCGACGGCCGGCTGCCGCCCCCGCCGGTCCCGATGCTGGGGCACGTCACGTCCAGCTACCGCAGTGCCGAGCTCGCCCGCCCCTTCGCCCTCGCCCTGGTCAGGGGCGGCCGGTCGCGCATCGGCGACACCGTCCACGTCCCCGTCAACGGCACCCTCGTCCCGGTCGAGGTCACCGGCTCGGTGCTGGTCGATCCCGAAGGAGCCCGTCGCGATGGCTGAGCTGCTGCGCACCCACCCGCTCACGGCCTGGAACACCGCGTTCGAGCGCCTGCCCGACACCGTGGCCGTCGCCGTCGAGCCGTTCGTCGCGATGGTCGACGTCCGGCTCGGCGCGGGCGGCGCCGCGGCGGCGGCGGCGCTCGGCGTCGAGCTGCCGGTGGTCCCCAACACCTGGGTGGCGGCCGGCACCGGACGGGCCGTGTGGCTCGGCCCCGACGAGTGGCTGCTCACCAGCACCACCGACGCGCCGGACGAGCTGGAGGCCCGGGTCCGCGCCGCCGTCCTCCCGCTGGGCGGCTCCGCGACCGACGTCTCCGCGCAGCGGATCGGTCTCCGGCTGACGGGCGCGCGAGTGCGCGACGTCCTGGCCAAGGGCTGCTCGATCGACCTGCACCCGCGGGTGTTCGGCCGCGGGCGCAGCGCGCAGACGACGCTCGGCCAGGCCGGGGTCGTGCTGCTGGCCCTCTCCGACGCCGCCGACGACTTCGTCGTCCTCGTCCGGTCCTCCTTCGCCGGCTACCTCGCCGACTGGCTGCTCGACGCGGCCCTCGAGTTCACCCCGACCCCCCACGGCTGACCGGCCCCGTCGGCAGTCCCGGGTCCCACCGGCACGTCAGGAGCGAAGCAATGTCCACCACCCCTCGCGTGGTCGTCATCGGAGCGGGGATCGTCGGTGCCAACCTGGCCGACGAGCTGACCGCCCGTGGCTGGGACCGCGTCACCGTCGTCGACCAGGGGCCCCTGCCGCTGACCGGGGGCTCCACGTCGCACGCGCCGGGGCTGGTCTTCCAGACCAACGCCTCGAAGACCATGACGGCGTTCGCCAGCTACACGGTGGAGAAGCTCAAGGACATCGACGTCGACGGTGCCTGGTGCTTCAACCAGGTCGGCGGCCTGGAGGTCGCCACCACGCCGGAGCGGCTCGCCGACCTGCACCGCAAGCAGGGCTGGGCCACCTCCTGGGGCGTCGAGGCGCAGGTGGTCGACGTCGACGAGTGCGTGCGGCTGCACCCGCTGGTCGACCGCGACCGCATCCTCGGCGGCCTGCACGTCCCCAGCGACGGCCTGGCCAAGGCGTCGCGGGCGGTCGTCGCGCTGGCCCGCCGCGCCGAGGCGCGGGGCGCCCGCTTCCAGGGCTCGACCCGGGTGACCGGCATCGAGCAGACCGGTGGCCGGGTGACCGGCGTCCGCACCCCGGACGGCGTCATCCCCGCCGACGTCGTGGTCTCCTGCGCCGGTTTCTGGGGGCAGGAGCTCGGCGCGATGGTCGGGATGAGCGTGCCGCTGCTGCCGCTGGCCCACCAGTTCGTCTGGACCGGCCAGGTGCCCGGCCTGGTCGGCCGCAACGACGAGCTGAGCGAGGCGAGCCTGCCGATCCTGCGCCACCAGGACCAGGACCTCTACTACCGGGAGCGCGCCGACCGCCTCGGCATCGGCTCCTACGCGCACCGGCCGATGCCGGTCGACCTGGGGGAGCTGCCGCAGGGGGACGGCGTCCGGGAGTCGTCGATGCCCTCGATGCTGCCCTTCACGGAGGAGGACTTCGCCGCCGCGTGGGAGGAGAGCCGGCTGCTGCTGCCCTCGCTGCGGTCCTCGAAGATCGACTCCGGCTTCAACGGGGTCTTCTCCTTCACCCCGGACGGCGGCCCGCTGATCGGGGAGTCACGGGACGTGGCGGGCTTCTGGATCGCCGAGGCGGTCTGGGTGACGCACTCGGCCGGCGTCGCCCGGTCGGTGGCCCAGCTGCTGGTCGACGGCCGGAGCGAGGTGGACCTGCACGGCTGTGACGTGCACCGCTTCGAGGACGTCCAGCTCACGCCCGAGTACGTCAGCGAGACCTCGCAGCAGAACTTCGTCGAGGTCTACGACGTCATCCACCCGCTGCAGCCCCGGCTGTCCCCGCGCGACCTGCGGGTCAGCCCCTTCCACGCCCGGCAGCAGGAGCTCGGCGCGGTCTTCCTCGAGGCCGCCGGCTGGGAGCGGCCGCACTGGTACGAGGCCAACGCGCACCTGGTCGACGAGCTGCCCGCGGAGTGGGTGCCGCCGGAGCGCGACGCGTGGGCCGGGCGGTTCTGGTCCCCGATCGCAGCCGCGGAGGCGTGGCGGACCCGCACCGCCGTGGCGCTGTACGACATGACCCCCCTCAAGCGGCTCGAGGTCAGCGGCCCCGGCGCCCTCGACCTCCTGCAGCGGCTCACGACCGGGGAGATGGACAAGTCCGTCGGGTCGGTGACCTACACGCTCGCCCTCGACGAGGCCGGCGGCATCCGCAGCGACCTCACCGTCGCCCGGCTCGGCGCGCAGCTCTTCCAGGTCGGCGCCAACGGCCCCCTCGACCACGACCTCCTGCTGCGCGAGGCGCCGGACGACGGCAGCGTGCAGGTCCGGGACGTCACCGGCGGCACCTGCTGCATCGGGCTGTGGGGCCCGCGGGCCCGCGACCTGGTGCAGCGGGTCTGTGCCGACGACCTCAGCAACGACGGGCTGAGGTACTTCCGCGCCAAGCGGGTCCGGATCGGGGGAGTGCCGGTGACGGCGATGCGGCTGTCCTACGTCGGGGAGCTCGGCTGGGAGCTCTACACCAGCGCCGACCACGGACAGCGGCTGTGGGACGTGCTGTGGCGGGCCGGCCAGGACCTCGACGTCGTCGCCGCGGGCCGGGCGGCGTTCAGCAGCCTGCGGCTGGAGAAGGGCTACCGCGCGTGGGGCCACGACATGACCACCGAGCACGACCCCTACGAGGCCGGTCTCGGGTTCGCGGTGCGCAAGCAGAAGACCGCCGACTTCGTCGGACGGCAGGCCCTCGCCGGGAGGGGCGACGACACGGTGAGCCGCCGGCTGTCCTGCCTGACGGTCGACGACGGCCGCAGCGTCGTCCTCGGCCACGAGCCGGTGTTCGTCGACGGCCGCCCGGCGGGCTACGTGACGAGCGCGGCCTTCGGGCACACCGTCGGCCGGCCGGTCGCCTACGCCTGGCTGCCGGCCTCCGCGACCGTCGGCACGAGCGTCGACATCGAGTACTTCGGGGCCCGCATCCGCGCGACCGTCGCCGCCGAACCGCTGGTCGACCCCGGGATGTCCCGGATCCGGGGCTGAAGCTGGACCCGCCCGTGCGCACCGGCACCCTCCAGACGTTCCTGGAGCAGCCCGCCCCCGCGGTACCGGGCGGGGTCGTCCCGGTGGTCGAGGCCCTCGCCCGGCAGGTCACCGTGCCGCTGTCGGTGGACACCGCGCGGCCCGAGGTGGGGCCCTCCTCGCCGCACGCGCTGCTGCGTGCCTCGACGCCGGCGTCCACCTCGAGCACGTCCGGGTCGACCCGGGTTCGGGTTCGGCGAGACGTCGGCACACGACGTGGCGTTGCTCGCGTCGCTGGGTGCGTCCACCGGCCTCGGTGTGCCGGTCGTGGTGGGCCTGTCCCGCGAGCCGGTGCTCGGCCGGCTGACCGGACGGAGTGCGGGGGACCGGCTGCCCGGCTCCCTGGCCGCGGCCCTCGTCGCGGTCCGGCGCGGCGCGTCGGTGGTGCGCGTGCACGACGCCGCCGCGCGCGACATCGTGGCCGTCCGGGACGCCGTCCGCACGGGGGTGACGGTTCCCTGACCGGTCCTGTCAGATCACCTCGCGGATCGCCTTCTCGAAGCCGAGGACGTGCTCACGGGCGAGGTCGTCGGCCCGGTCGGCGTCGCCGGCGGCGATCGCCCGGAGCAGCTCCACGTGTTCCCGGACGTGCGCGTCGACCGTGGGCAGCCGATCGAGGAAGAGGCAGAAGATCCGGGTGGCCAGGTTGTCGTAGCGGATCAGGACGTCCTCCAGGTGCGGGTTGCCCGCGGCCCGGTAGATCGCCCGGTGCACCGCCAGGTCCCAGCGCATCAGCTCGGTCCGGTCGACCCGGGTGACGTCCAGCTGCGCGATGTGTGCGGCCAGCTCCTCCAGGTCGGGCTGCCTCGTCCGGGGAGCGCGTTCGGCGGCCCGGCGGGCGGCCAGCGGCTCCAGTTGGGCGCGGATGTCGGAGATGTGCGCCAGGTCGGAGATGTCCATGCCCGAGGCGAACGTGCCGCGCCGCGGGTAGGACACCACCAGTCGGTCGCCCTCCAGCCGCTTCAGCGCCTCGCGGACCGGCGTCCGGCCCACGTCCAGGTCCTTGGCCAGCTCGTCGTCGTCGATCGGGTCGCCCGGGCGGATGTCGAGCATGATCAGCCGGTCCCGGATCGCCACATAGGCCCTGTCCGCCAGGGACGTGGCGGCCGACGGGTCGAGATCCAGGGGAGCGAGGGCCACCAGGAGATCGTACGGCTTGGTGGCCACCGGCTCTTGCCTCGTGAGAGGGATCGACATACCGTCAGCGTACATTTGATATACCAACTGTGTACCTGCCTCCGCAGTTGGTCGTCATCCCGGCAGCGGAAGAGGGAGGCACGGGTGACCACCAGCGCCTTCGACCTGTTCAAGGTGGGGATCGGTCCGTCCAGCTCCCACACCGTCGGTCCCATGCGGGCCGCTGCGACCTTCGTCGCGCGGCTGTCCGAGCAGGGGCTGCTCGGACGGGTGGCCGGCGTCCGGTGCGAGTTGTTCGGCTCGCTCGGCGCCACCGGGCACGGCCACGGCAGCGTCCGGGCCGTCGTCCTCGGTCTGGAGGGCGAGCAGCCCGACGTCGTCGATCCCGTCGCGGCCGGGCCGCGGGTGGAGGCCGTCCGCCGCGAGGGGAAGCTCCGGCTGGCCGGCGAACACCCGATCGCCTTCTCGGTGGACGACGACGTCATGCTGCACCGGCGCAGGCGCCTGGCGTTCCACAGCAACGGGATGCTCTTCACGGCCCTCGACCCCGCCGGGGGAGAACTCTCCCGCCGCGAGTACTACTCGGTGGGCGGCGGCTTCGTCCTCGACGAGGACGAGGCCGGCGACCCGGTGGTCGTCGAGGACCGCACGCCGGTGCGCCACCCCTTCCGCACCGGCAGGGAGCTGCTGGCGCACACCCGGGAGACCGGACTGCGGATCAGCGACGTGATGCTGGCCAACGAGCTCGCCTGGCGCACCGAGGCCGAGGTCCGCGCCGGCCTGCTGCACATCTGGTCGGTGATGCAGGAGTGCGTGGAGCGCGGCACCCGGACCACCGGCGTCCTGCCCGGTGGCCTGAAGGTCCGCCGGCGCGCGGCCGCACTGCGCACCCAGCTGGAGGACCACCCGGACGAGGACGACCCGATGCGTGCCGTGGAGTGGGTGACCCTCCACGCCCTGGCGGTCAACGAGGAGAACGCCGCCGGCGGGCGGGTGGTCACCGCGCCGACCAACGGTGCCGCCGGCATCGTCCCGGCGGTCCTGCACTACTACCGCGACTTCGTCGACTCCTGCTCGGAGGACGGTGTCGTGCGGTTCCTGCTCACCGCCGCGGCGATCGGCCTGCTGTTCAAGGAGAACGCCTCCATCTCCGGTGCCGAGGTGGGGTGCCAGGGCGAGGTCGGCTCGGCCTGCTCCATGGCGGCCGCCGGCCTCGCCGAGGTCCTCGGGGGGACGCCGGAGCAGGTGGAGAACGCCGCCGAGATCGGCATCGAGCACAACCTCGGCCTCACCTGCGACCCGGTCGGCGGGCTGGTGCAGATCCCGTGCATCGAGCGCAACGCCGTCGGCGCGGTCAAGGCCGTCACCGCGGCCCGGATGGCCGTGCGCGGGGACGGACGGCACCACGTCCCCCTGGACAAGGCCATCAAGACGATGCGCGAGACCGGCGCGGACATGAAGGACAAGTACAAGGAGACCGCCCGTGGCGGGCTGGCGCTCAACGTCGTCGAGTGCTGAGGAGGCACCCGTGTCCCACCCGTTCACCCTCACGCTGAGCTGCCAGGAGCGCCCGGGCATCGTGCACGCGGTCAGCACGTTCCTGTTCGAGCAGTGCTGCGACATCGTCGAGCACCAGCAGTTCGACGACGCCGTCCGCGGCCAGCTGTTCCTGCGGACGGCGTTCGTCTGCTCGCAGGACACCGACGCCGCCCGGCTGACGGCGGACTTCCGTGCGGTGGCCGACGAGTTCGGCATGTCCTACCAGGTCTCCGGCGACCAGCCGCAGCGCGTGCTCGTCCTGGTCTCCAGGCTGGGCCACTGCCTCAACGACCTGATCTTCCGCTGGCGGGCCGGCAGCCTCGGCGCCGAGCTGGTCGCCGTCGTCTCCAACCACGAGGACCTGCGCCCGATGGCGGAGGCGGCCGGGCTGCCGTTCCACCACGTGCCCGTGACGCCGGGGACCAAGCGGGAGGCCGAGGTGCGACTGCTCGAGCTGGTCGACGAGCACCGCGCCGACCTGGTCGTGCTCGCCCGCTACATGCAGGTCCTCTCCGACGAGGCCTGCGCCGCCCTCCACGGCCGGGCGATCAACATCCACCACTCCTTCCTGCCCGGCTTCAAGGGCGCCAAGCCCTACCACCAGGCCTTCGACCGCGGCGTGAAGCTGGTGGGCGCGACGGCCCACTACGTGACCCCCGACCTCGACGAGGGGCCGATCATCGAGCAGGAGGTCATCCGCATCGACCACACCTACGACCCGCGCGCCCTCGCCACGGTCGGCCAGGACGCCGAGGCCCTGGCACTGTCGCGCGCCGTCCGGTGGCACAGCGAGCAGCGGGTGCTCCTCAACGGGCACAGCACCGTCGTCTTCCGCTGACCCGGCCGCGAGAGCTCTGGTGCCGACCGCGACGGCGGGCGTGCCGTCGCCCGCGCTCGACCGCGTCCACCGGCACCTGTACGAGGAGCTCGGGCCGCAGCGTGGTCCGGCGGGTGAGGGGGCTCGCCCGCCCCCGGGCCCTGCTCAGGGCACTGCTCACTCGATGGTCATCGCCCGGCGGCGGACGCGCTCGTCGTAGCGGTCGCGCTCGCCGCTGAGGGGCCTGCCGAGGTACTCGCCCAGCGTGACGCCGGCAGCGAGGGCGAGCCCGACGGCGCCGGCCCCGACGAGGGCGCCGAGCCCGTCGTCGATCCGTGCCTCGACGACGATGGTGAACAGGCCGTGGTAGACCGCCAGCCCGGGCAGCAGCGGGACGATGCCGCAGACGGCGACGAGCTGCGGTGGGACCCGGAGCCGCTCGGTCAGCGCCTCACCGCACGACCCCAGGACGACGGCCGCGACCCCGGCGGCCAGCGCGGGACCGGCGCCCAGCTCGCCGGCTGCCCAGAACGTCGCCCAGGCCAGCGCTCCGGCCACCGCGGCCAGACCGACGGCGCGCGGCCGGGCATGGGTGGCCAGGGCCCAGAACCCGGCGATCCCGGCCGACGCGGCCAGCGCGACGGCGAACGGCACGGGAGCGGGAGAGGTGTCGATGACGGTCAGCGGGAGCTGGGCGCGCTGGGCCAGATCGAGGACGCCGGCGATGCCCACGACGATGCCGGCGGTCAGGGTCACCACTTCGAAGGCCCGCGCCCCGGCGGTCACCGGGAAGCCGCTGATGGCGTCCTGGGCCGCGCTGACCAGGGACAACCCGGCGAGCAGCACGACGATGCCGGCGGCGACGACCAGGGAGGTCTGCACGTCGACGTCCCAGGTGAGCAGGAGAACGGCGACCCCGGTAGCCAGCGCGGCCCCGGCCACCTGCTGGAAGAACAGCGGCAGGCTCCGCCGGTTGAGCGCGCGCATCACCTGCTCGACCAGAGCGGTGGTCAGCGCCGCGAGGAGGGCCTCCCGCCAGCCGCCGCCGAGGACCAGCCCGAAGCACCCGGCGACGCCGGCCCAGCCCAGCGCGGTCACGCTCCGGCGGTAGGTGGCGGGCGCCGAGACCACCCGGTCCAGCCGGCGGTGCGCCTCCTCGACGTCGAGGTCGCCGGCGCCGACCGCACGGGCCAGGTCGGTGATGCCCTGCAGGCGGGTGTAGTCGAGCCGGCTCGTCTGCACGATCCGCATCGCGGTGAGAGGTACCGCGTTCTCGCGGTCATAGCTGACCGTGATCGACGTGAAGGTGATGTCGATCTGGCAGCTGGTGAGCCCGTAGGCGGCAGCGACCCGCAGCACCGTCGCGGTCGCGTCGGCCGCTGAGGCCCCGACGGCCAGCATCGACGCCCCGATGCGCAGCGCCAGCCCCAGCGCGGCGTGCGCGGTGAGGTCGTCCATCCGGCTCGCCTGGGCCCGCAGGCCGATCGGCGCGGTCGGCGGGCTGGTCCCCGCGATCGCGCGCCAGGCCCGCTGCGGGATGCGTGCGTACGGCATGGAGCGGTTCGGAGGCCAGGTGGGCACGCCTCCACGGTATGTGCGGCCGACGCGCCGACCGGCCACCACGCGACGGCCGGCCCATGACGGGTACGACGGGGCTCGGCGCGACCGACTCGCGACCGACGAACGGCGCTCGGGAGCCGACGACAGCCCGCCACCTCCGTTGAGGAGCGACCCCTCTCAGCTGCACGTTCGATGCTGACCACCATCCGCCACCCCGCACGGGATCGACTCGCAGGACCATGCGGTTCGAGCCCGACCCCGTGAGGCCGAGCTCTGGTTCGGCACTCGCGTGGACCTGCACTGCCGGCTCGAGGTGATCGCCCGGACCGAGCCCGCCGGTGGGGGGCATCGGGCCGCGCCGGCCGAGCAGCAGCCGTGGGGACCGGACATACGGGCGCAGCGCGCGTACCCGCAGGTAGCGGCCCACGGCCTGGGCGGTCTTCGCGCCGAACGGCACGACCCGCGGACGGGAGCCCCTGTCGGTGACGCGGGCCGGCTCCCGGTCCGGGTCGACGTCGGTCAGGTCCGGCCCACACGGCTCCGACACCCGTACGCCGGTGTCGAGCAGCAGCCGCGGCACCACCTCGTCGCGGCGACCGAGGAACACCGCGCGGTCGAAGACGCCCGCAGCGGGCGGTGAACGGGTGCTATGAACTCTCCGCCGCGGTTGGAGCCAGCGGAGCCACCTGGACGTTGACGTAGATGTCATGGCCGCTGATCTCGACCACCGTGTCGGCCGGGAAGCCAAGCAGCTCGACCCGGTAGTGCCACTGACGATTGCCGGAGTCGTGCCACGGGCTGACGAATACGATGTCCGGCACGTCCGAATCCAACGGAGCCGAGACCTGCGCTTCGCCGGCACCCCTTGGCGCCGGCGCTGACCGGGCAGTCCACGGCGTCGGCACTGGAGTCGCCGCCCAGCTGCTGGTGACCGCCGGGGACAACCCCAGCGGCTGCGCTCCGAGGCCGCCTGCGCCCAACTCTGCGACCCTGCGCCACTACAGGGCAGCAGTGGCCGCACCATCCGCCATCGGCTCGACCGCGGCGGGGACCGGCACGCCGACTGCGCCCTGCACATCATCGCTCTGGTCCGGCTGTCGCCTCACCAACCGACTCAGGGCTATGCGACATGCCGACGAGCCGATGGCCTGAGCGACCTCGAGATCATCCGCTGCCTCGAGCGCTACATCGCCCGGAGAATGCACCACGTCCTCGTCGCTTGACGAGGGAGTAGGAGCATGTCGGTCGGACAGACCGTCGCTCGTCTCTGGCGCTGCCGATCGAGGTCGTCGCTTCCTGACCACGACGTCGAGCGCGGAGCAGGTCCGGTGGCTCGTGGACGCACGGACCGTGCAGGACGGCATCCAACGGTGTCCTGGATGGCTGCTGGGCTCTGTCCGGTTGTCGAAGGGTGCCCGCGCTGCAATCACAGTGGTGTTGAGAACCGAACGGCCGTCGGAGACGCCCCCTCGGCTGCCAGGGCTGGACCGGTGCCTCAGGTGCTGCTCGGGTCCGCTGGGCCCGATCGATGGCAGGGCAACGTAGCAGCGAGGCCACAGCGGGAGGTCCTGGTCGTGAGGCAACGGACGACGGCCACACGGTGTGGGCCACAGGACGGCTCGACCCCGTCCCGGGCAAGAGATGTCCGCTCACCGCACCAGCGGGCACCCCGGCCCAACCGGTCTTGACGGCCGTAGGACCTTCGGTAAGGCATCGGGGAGCTGTTGCTCGTTCTCCTTGCTCGAAGCTCCGCCCGGCCGCGACCCTGGATCGAGCCTGGCTTCCAGGGTCGGTCAACGGTGTGAAGGTGGGGGCGGATGGTCGACTTCTTGCGAGTCACGGTGCACGACCGGGTGGGGTGGATCGAGTACGACCGCCCGCCGGTCAACGCCTTCCACTGGGAGATGCTCCGCGAGGTGCCGGAGGCCCTGGAGCGACACCTTACGGACCCCACCGTCCGGGTGGTGGTGATCGGCAGCGCCCTCGACACCCACTTCAGCGTCGGCGCGGACCTGCGGGTCTTCGCCGACATGGACGACGGAGGCATGCGTCGCTGGGTGGACGTGTGCCACGATCTGGTCCGCAGGATGCGCGCGTCGCCGAAACCGCTGCTGGCGGCCGTGCACGGCACCGCGGTCGGGGGCGGCCTGGAGATGGCGCTGCACTGCGACATCCGCTTCGCCGCGCGTACCGCCCGGCTCGGGCAGCCGGAGATCGGCATCGGGTTCATCCCGCCGGTCGGCGCGACGCAGGCGCTGGCCCGCCTGCTGGGCCGGCCTCAGGCGCTGCGGTTCCTCTACGACGGCACCCTGCTGAGCGCAGAGGAGGCCTCCGCCATCGGCCTCGTGGACGTCGTGGTGGCTGACGAGCGGCTCCGCGAGGAGGTGCAGGGCTACGCCGAGGGGCTGGCCCGGAAGCCGGCGCGGGCGCTGGCGGCGATCCGGCGCTGCATCACCGAGGGCTTCGACCTGCCCTTCGAGGCGGGCCTGGCCATCGAGCGGGAGGAGGCGGTGGCGCTCGGCGCGACGGCGGACTTCCGCGAGGGACTGGCCGCCTTCCTCGGCAGACGACCACCGGTCTGGTCGGACTGACCTGGGAGCTGATCCGCTCCGGAGCCCTGGGCGCGCGACGGGGAGCCGTTCGCGTCTGCGACCGACGCGCGAGTTGGACGAATCCGGCTCTGTCGCGGTGAGGCGACGAAGCCCCGCGACCAGCTTTCGACCAACGAACCCCTCTCGACGCCCGACGATGACCAACGTCAAGCGACGGCGTGACCGGTCGCTCACCCGAACGTTCATCGCCGATCTACCGCTGCCGACGACCCCTAGATCAACTAGCCGGACAAGCCGTCGACGACTGGGGTGGCCCGTCGCTCCGCTCAAGCGGGGTCCAGGTGTGCCGATGGAACCAAGCGCAAGGAGCCTCCTCGAGGCGACCCCGCGCGAGAGGCAACGGATGCGCCTGGCGATGATCGGCACCTTGACAGCCGGTGTTCTCCTGCTGTCCGCCTGTACTGAGGCGGCTCCATCCGCCGCTCCGACAGCGACCCCGACCACGCCTACGTGGGCGCTGTTCGAGGGCCCGTCGGGTCTGGAGGTCGAAGCAGAACAGGAGGCGCGGGCAACCCTGGAGGAGCAGCGACGAGCGGCTGAAGACCAGCAGCAACAGGCGGAGGCGGCAGCAGCGGCCGCCCGGGCTGTCGCGGCGGAGGCGGCGGCCGGTGAGGAGGCGACCGTCGTCGAGGAGGAGTGCATCGGCTACGGGTGCAGCCCGGAGCAGGACGCTGAGATCAACGACCTGGAGGTGCGGTGTTCCGACGGCACGGCCACGGTCGAGGAGTGCTTCGGACCCGGCGCGGATGCCAACGGCAACGGCATCGCGGACGTCAACGAGTAGTCCGCCGACTCACCGTCGATCGCCCAGGCTGAGGCGCCGGTGGGCCTCAGCCTGGGCCCGCTCTACGGCGGTCGAGGCGGCGTAGCGGGACAGCATGTCGTCGCTGCGCCAGCCGGCCAGCATCACCAGGTCCCGCTCCCGTCCTCCTCCGGCCAGCCGCCGGTGGGCGAAGGTGTGCCGGAACCGGTGTGGGTGGACGTCGGCGACCCCGGCCTGCGCGGCGCGGGTGTGCAGCACGTCGCGGGCCCCGTCTCGGCCGTGCGACGGCGCGGGCATGGCAGCGCAGCAGGCCGCCGAGGTCGGGACCGGTCGGCGACGGGAGGAGCGCCGCCCCTCCGGCTTCCGTCGCCACGGCGCCGGCCTCGTCGTTGGCGGCGTCGTGGTGTCCTCGTACGACGAGAACGTCTGCACGAGGACGAACGCCGGCACGAGTGCGACGAGGATGCATACCGGGGCCAACAGGTCGGTCAGCGGGATGCCCTCGGCTCAGGCCCCTGCCACCGGTGGTGCGGTGGGGTCGGCCGCCTCGGTCGTGACTTCCCGGAGCACGTAGTCCTCGATGGTCTCCAGGTCGTGGGTGGAGCGTTTCACGATCGTGAGCAGGTCGCTCATCTTGCTGACCTCCTCGATCTGCTCCTTGATGAACCACTGCATGAACTGGTCGGAGGCGAAGTCGTTCTCCCGCCGCGCGATCCCGATCAGCGCGCCGATCTGCTCGGTGACCCGCTTCTCCTGCTCCAGCGCCAGGGCGACCGGCGCGACGACGTCGGGGAACTCGTTGACCGGGGCCGCGACGGCGGGGATGCGCACCGGCGCGTCGGAGTCGAGCAGGTAGCGGACCATCATCATGGCGTGCTGCCGCTCCTCGAGCGCCTGGTCGAAGAAGAGCTGCGCCGTCCGGGGCATGGTCAGCTGGTCGAAGTACACCGCGCAGGAGACGTACTGCTGGTGCGCGGCGAACTCGTTGCCGATCTGCGTGTTCAGCAGCTCGACGAAGGCGGGGGCGGCCATCGGGACTCCCGGACGTGTGCGGTGGCGGTCACCGGACGTTAACCGGTGACCCTCCGGTGCCCGTGGATCACCCGCAAAGGGAAGGCTAGCCTCACCGGGTGGCCAAGTCGGCGGGCATGCCCAAGAAGAAGTGTTGCCAGGACAGGCCGCGCTGCAAGCGGTGTCCCCTCCGCGCCCTCGCCGAGGGGACGCTCCCGCCGGGCTACACGGTCAAGAAGCGCCGCCTGGTCAAGCTGGACAAGGCCGACAAGGTGCTCGCCAAGAGCAGTCGGAAGGCTGCCTGATCCCTCCCTCCCCACCGCGCCGCCGGGCGGCGGTCAGCCGGCCTTGCGTGGTCACGGGCCCGTGTCAGCGCTGATGCGGGCCGCGGCCGCCGGGATCCAGTCGTGACTGGCATCGAGTCCCTCGGCGGTAGCTGCGGCGCGCAGGGTCGCTGCCGCCGTCTCGGGTGGCTGGCCCATCGCTCGATCTCTTGCCAGTTCGTACACGGCGAGCGCCTTCAGGCGCTGCTCGAGCGGTAGGCCCGCCAGCAGGCTTCTCCAGTCGTCCTCCACCCGTGAGGTCGTGCCCCCTGACACGCGGACCATGCCGGTCGTTCAGTCGGGATCACTCGGGAGGAGGGGAGCCGATGGTCGCGTCCTCGGGAGCGCTGACGGCCTTCACCATCGACCGGGTCAGCAGGCCGGCCGCGACGGCCGCGGCAGCCGCGATCGCGGACCGGAGCAGACGGTCTCTGAGATCCATGGCGACCTCCGGAGGGAGAGGTGTGCGACGGAGCGACGGGGGAGTACGCGAGCAGCACCGGAGGACGGGGGGTGCCTGTCGAGTGAGCGTTGCGCTTCGCTTGCGTCGAGCGCCGGATCACTCGTTTGCACTGGCAGGCCGCCTGGCGCGGCTGGGCTGGACCCGCATCGGCTCGCCCGGCATCTTCGGGTAGTCCGGCGGATAGGGCAGGTCGCCCAGGCCCTGGTCCGCGGCCTGGCGCTCGGCCAGCTCGAGCAGCGGCTCGATGGAGTAGGCGTGCCCGGCCAGCCCGGCGTGCTTGTCACCGACCGCGCGGAAGCGCTCCGGCATGGTGAGCACGGTGAAGTCGGACGGCGAGACGTCGGGCAGCTCGTCCCAGTCCAGCGGCGCGCTCACCGGCGCGTGCGGCTTGGGCCGGATGGAGTACGCCGAGGCGATCGTGCGGTCCCGGGCCATCTGGTTGTAGTCGATGAAGATCTTCTCGCCGCGCTCCTCCTTCCACCACGACATCGTCACGCGGTCGGGCAGCCGGCGCTCCAGCTCGCGGCCGAACGCGATCACCGCACGGCGCACGTCGGTGAACGTCCACCACGGCTGGATGGGCACGTACACGTGCACCCCGCGGCCGCCGGAGGTCTTCGGCCAGCCCTCCATGCCGAGCTCGTGCAGCAGCTCCCGCACGTGCGGCGCAACCCACACGGCGTCGGCGAAGTCGGTGCCCGGCTGCGGGTCCAGGTCGATGCGGATCTGGTTCGGTGACTCGACGTCGGTCTTGTCCACCGGCCACGGGTGGAAGGTGAGCGTGCCGAGGTTCGCGCACCACGCGACGACGGCGACCGAGTCCGGCGCGATCTCGTCCGCGGTCCGCCCGCTGGGGAAGGTGATGTGCGCCGTCGGCACCCAGTCGGGCGCGTTCTTGGGCACCCGCTTCTGGTAGAAGGCGTCGCCGGTGTTGTCCATCCGGGTCGACAGCCGCGCGCCCTCGAAGACGCCGCCGGGCCAGCGCTCCAGCGTCGTCGGCCGGTCCCGCAGGGCGAACAGGATGCCCTCGCCGACGCTGACGAAGTACTCGACGACGTCGATCTTGCGGATGCCGCGCTCGGCGAAGTACGGCTTCTCCGGGTTGGAGACCCGCACCTCGTGCCCGTCGACGGTCAGCGTGACCGCGTCCCTGCTGCTCGCCATCTGCTCAGCTCCCCGGTCCGGGGCGGCTCAGGCCGGGCACGTCAGCCCGTCCTGCGGCGCCGTGAGGTCGATCAGGTAGGCGTTGACCGCCGCGGTGACGCAGTCGGTCTTCGGGTAGGCGGTGTGCCCCTGGCCCTGCCAGACCAGCAGCGTGCCGGCGGTGAGGTCCTCGGCCATGTCCTCGGCGCCGGGCAGCGGTGTCACCGGGTCCCCGGAGGTGCCGACGACGAGGATCGGCGCGCTGCCCTCGGCGTCCCGCTCGGGCAGCGGCGTGCGCGCGGCGTCCCACACGCCGCAGGTGTAGAGGCTGGAGGCGACCTTGGCGCCGAACAGCGGGTACCGCTGCGACCACTCCTGGGCCAGTTGCAGCACCTCCTCCTCGGAGAACGTCTCGTCCTCGGGGGTGTCGGCGCAGCTGATCGCGAAGTCGGCGTCGAGCCGGTTGGTGTACGTGCCGTCCTGGAGCCGGCCGGCGGAGGGGTCGGCGATCGAGAAGAGGCCAGCCGAGTCGCCGTTGCGCGCGGCGGCCAGCGCCTGCGAGAGCTGCGGCCACGACCCGGTGTCGTAGAGGGCCGCGGTGACGGCGGTGAGGACGACGCCCGGAGTCGCGGTGCGGGTCTCCCCGGGCCGGCTGCTCGGGATGGGCGTCGTGGCCGCCACGGTCAGCAGGTCCTGCACGAACGTCCGGGGGTCGCCCCCGATCGGGCACCCGGACACCAGGCCCACGCAGTTGGCGGCGAACGCGTCGAACGCGGCCTCCAGCCCCGCGGCCTGCGCCTCCGCGTCGGCCTGCGGGTCGGCGTCGGGGTCGACCGCGGCGTCGAGCACCATCGCGCGCACGTTCTCCGGGAACAGCTCGGCGTAGGTGGAGCCGAGCGTGGTGCCGTAGGAGTAGCCGAGGTAGGTCAGCTGCTCGTCGCCCAGCGACTCGCGCAGCAGGTCCATGTCGCGCGCGGTGGCGACGGTGTTGAAGGTGCCGAGCGCGTCGCCGTACTCCTCGGCGCAGGCGTCGGCCGCCTCGTCCTTGAGCGCGAGGACGTCGTCCATCTGCTGCTGGTCGGTCGGCCGCGGCTCCGCGGCGGTCATGCGGTCCTTGAGCTCGGCGGGGATGCACTCCACCGGCGTGGACAGGCCGACGCCGCGCGGGTCGAATCCGACCACGTCGAAGCGGCGCAGCACGTCCTCGGGCAGCGACAGCGCCAGGCTCAGCCCGAGGTCGGCCCCCGAGACGCCGGGGCCGCCCGGGTTCACCAGCAGCGAGCCGATCCGGTCGCTCTGCCCGGCCAGCGTCGCGCGCACGAGGAACAGCGGCAGCGTCGCGCCCTCGGGTTCGTCGTGGTCGATGGGCACCTCGGTGCGGCCGCACTCGAAGGCGAGGTCGCGCTCGCTGCCGGGCGTGCCGGCCACCAGCTCGGTGATCTGCGCGTCGCAGTCGGTCCAGGTGATCGGCGCGGCCTCCGGCTCGGCCGGTGTCGAGGAGGCGGCCGACGAGGAGTCCGCCGACGACGCGTCCGGGTCCGAGAAGGAGCTGCAGCCGGCGACCGCCACGAGCAGTCCGGTCGAGGCGGCGAGCAGGCCGCGGCGCAGACGCATGGTCACGACGGTAGGAGGCGCGGCAGGCCGGCCGCCCCGCAGGTGCCGGTCACCCGTTGAACACCTCGGCCAGGTCGTAGCGGACCGGGACCTCGAGCTGGTCGTAGGTGCAGCTGCGCGGTTCCCGGTCGGGCCGCCAGCGGAGGAACTGCCCGGTGTGCCGCAGTCGCCGTCCCTCGAGCTGGTCGTACTTGATCTCGACGACGAGCTCGGGCCGCAGCGGCACCCAGGACAGGTCCTTCTTCGCGTTCCACCGGCTCTGCGCGCCGGGCATCCGGTGCTCGCCGTTCTCCTGGACCTCGGCGTTCGCCCAGTCCTGCCACGGGTGCCCGTCGAGTGCCTGGGCCCGGTAGGGCGCCAGCTCCTCGACCAGCTCGGCCCGCCGCGCCATGGGGAACGACGCCGCGACGCCGACGTGCTGCAGCCCGCCGTCGTCGTAGAGGCCGAGCAGCAGCGAGCCCACGACCGGCCCGCTCTTGTGCCAGCGGAACCCGGCGACCACGCAGTCGGCGGTGCGCACGTGTTTCACCTTGGTCATCAGCCGCTGGTCGGGGCCGTAGGGCAGGTCGGCGTCCTTGGCGACGACGCCGTCGAGGCCCGCGCCCTCGAACTCGTCGAACCAGCGCTGCGCGATCGCCGCGTCCCGGGTGACCGCGGTGACGTGCACCCGCTCGTGCCGGCGGTCCAGCACCTCGCGCAGCCGCTGCCGGCGCTGCGCGAACGGCGTCTCCATCAGCGACTCGTCCCCGAGGGCCAGCAGGTCGAAGGCGACGAAGTGCGCCGGCGTCTGCTCGGCGAGCAGGTCCACCCGCGACTTGGCGGGGTGGATGCGCTGCAGCAGCGACTCGAAGTGCAGCCGGTCGCCCTGCGGCACGACGATCTCGCCGTCGACGACGCAGCGCTCGGGCAGGGCCTCCTTGACCGCGGCCACGACCTCGGGGAAGTAGCGGGTCAGCGGGCGCTCGTTGCGGCTGCCGAGCTCCACCTCGTCACCGTCGCGGAAGACGATGCAGCGGAAGCCGTCCCACTTGGGCTCGTAGAACAGCCCGTCCCCGGTCGGGAGCTTCGTCGTGGCCTTGGCCAGCATCGGCTTGACCGGCGGGAGCACGGGCAGGTCCATGCAGGTCAGTCAACCAGCGGCCTCCCGCACCGGCAGACCACCGTCGACCGGACGGGTGGCGGCGGGGACGCCGGTGCGGGGTGATCAGGCGCGGGGGAGAGGAGGTGCGGGCGGTCCGGCCAGCCGGACCGGCCGCACGGGCAGCGGCAACGAGGGGTGCGCCGCGGCCCAGCCGGCCATCGTGGGGTCGTCGAGGAGCGCCACGTCCACGGGTGCCATGACGACTGTCCGCGCGGAGTCCGCGTCGACCTCTCCCGCGCCCGGCGAGGGAGCGACGGTGTCCTCGGCCGAGGGTCGGCCGGGAGCGGCGGCCAGGACGCCGCAGACGAGCACGACGAGCAGGCCGACCCCCTTGGGGGAGTGCAGGACCGCGGCCGCACGTCCCAGTCCGGGCACGCTGAACCACAGTTCCCCGCGCACCGCGTCGGCGGGCACGGGGTCGAGGTCCGGCGCGTCGTTGGCGTCGCCCTGGGTGACGAGGACCGGCGTCCCGCCCTGGTCGTCGACCGCGACGACCCGGTGCGTGACCAGCTCAGGGGCGTCGGGGGTGCGCTGGAAGGTCACCACGTCGCCGACCGCCAGGTCCGCGGGGTCGACGGGACGGGTGAAGACCATGGCCCCGACCGGGAGCCCGGGCCGCATCGAGCCGGTGAGCACCGCCAGCGCCTGGCCGCCGGTCACCACCGGGTAGACGGCCACCGCCAGCGCCGACCCTGTCCCGGCGAGCAGCACCAGCCCGAGGACCCACGCCACCGCCTGCCGCAGCCGGCGCACCACCGGAGCACGGGCCGCGGTCGGCGATGCGGGGGCAGGGGTCGGCACGCTGCCATCCTCGGCAGTCCCTGGGGCGGCCGGCATCATCGATTTCGACGATGTGCGGGCCCGTCGATGACGAGAGCCTCCCTCCGTGCGCTGCCGCCCTGCCGTCCTCGTCGCCGCCTCGGCGCTGGGATGCCTGTTGCTGCCGGTCGCGCCCGCCACGGCCGACGGCCTCCTGGCACCCGGTGGCAGCACGACCACGGTCCTCCGGCTCGATCCGGCGTGGGCGGAGGCCGCCGACCGGCTCGACGTCTCGGTCACCGGCCTGCGCCAGCGCGAGAACGACTGCCTCGATCCCGAGGTCGGCGCCGGTGACACGACCTGCACCGAGGCGGAGGGTGACCTGGCGGGCTTCCTCGACGTGACGGTCGCGCCCGGACGCCTCGACGACGGCGACTGCGCGGTCGCGCCCGGGACCTCGCCGGTCCCGCTGGCGCTGACGGGGCGGGGATCGAGCCGCTTCGCCGTCGACGGGGTCGAGTGCCTGCGCCTGGTGATGGCCTTTCGCGAGGACGCGCTGGACGACCGGGCTCAGTCCGACACCCTCGCGTTCGACTTCGCGATCGTCGCCGAGGGGCTCGAGGTCCCCGTCGGCGGCGGGACTCCGAGCGGCAGTCCCGACGGCTCGACCAACGGCAACGGGGCGGCCGGCTCCAGCGCTGCGGGCAACGGGTCGCCCAACGGCAACGGCGCCCGCGGCAACGGCAACGGCAACGGCAACGGCAACGGGTCGGCCAACGGCAACGGGTCGGCCAACGGCAACGGGTCGGCCAACGGCAACGGGTCGCCCAACGGCATCGGTGCCCGCGGCAACGGCGGGACCGCCGGCGCAGCAGTCGGTGGAGTCGCGGCCGGTGGGGTCACAGCCGATGGAACCGCAGCCGAGCGGGCCGCGGGCGCCGCGGACGAGGAGACGGCCGGTGAGGTCGTCGGCCGGGTGGACGCCTCGGTGTCGCTCGACGAGAACGGGACGCAGGTGCAGACCCAGGCCGCCGGGTCGTCGGTCGTCGGCACCGCGCTGGTGTGGGGTGGGGGGTTCCTCACGGCCGTCGCGCTGGGCTGGTGGCTGCTGCTCGGACTGCGGCGGAGACGACGGGAGCGGAGCGCGTGAGGCGGCGGACACCGTGGCTGCTCGGGGGCGTGCTGGCCGGGACCGTGGTCCTCGGCGCCAGTGGCACGTTCGCGGTCCTCAGTGACAGCGAGGAGGCGGTCGCCACGGCCGGTGCGGCCTCCCTGCGCCTCGACGTGGAAGCGCCCGCCCTCCTCCAGCTCGGTCCGCAGCGGACGCCACAGGAGGTGCGGGCGACCGTGACCGGCGGGGTCCCGGCGGTCCTCCAGGTGTCGCTCGCGCCCACTGCCGGGGACTGCGCGGACCTGCCCGCCCGGCTCACCGTCACCGGGCCCGAGGGCACCCGGTCCAGGGACGTCTGCCGCCTCGCCGGCGACCCGCTCGAGGTGGCGCACCTCGGCCCGGAGCACCCCACCGCGGAGCTGTCCGTGTCCGTGGCCGGGACCGGGACGCCGCCGCCGGGCCTGCGCCAGGTCACCTGGCCGGACGGGTTGGTGCTCACGCTCGTGCAGGACCCCGCCGGGTTCAGCGACGAGCGGCGGCTGGACGTCCACGTGGTGCTGCCCCCCGGTCAGCTGTCCGGGAACGCGAACGGGAACGACGGCAGCCCCGGCGGCGGGAACGGCGGCAGGAACGGCAGGGACTGACCGGACGCCCGGGCGGCGGGCGTCGCGCCGGGCCTCAGCGGGAGGACAGCGGCGCGTCCAGCCAGCCCGCGCGGCGGGCCAGCGCGACGGCCTGCAACTGCGAGGACACCGCCAACTTCGCCAGCACCGCGCGGATCTGGGTCCGCACCGTCGCCTCGCTCACGTGCGCCGCCGTCGCGATCGCGGCCGCGGGCGTCCCGGCGGCCAGGGCGCGCAGCACCTCGTCCTCCCGTGGCGTGAGGCTGCGGAACGGGGCCAGCCTGGCCGTCTCCTCCGCCCGCGCCCGCCGGGCGGCGGCCAGCAGGTCCTGCCGGCGGCCCTCGCCGAGCACCCGCTCACCGGCCCGCACCGCGGTGACGACCGCGACGAGGTCGTCGAGGTCGGTGTCCTTGGCGACGACGGTCACCGCCCCCCGCTCGAGCGCCGCGCCCCAGGTCGCGTCACCCACCTCCCCGGTCACGACGACGACCCGGCACCCGCCCGCGGTGACCGGTGCGACGAGGTCGAGGCCGTCGATCGGGAGACCGTCGGGATCGGTGCCCAGGCGGAGGTCGAGCAGCACGGTCGCCGGTGCGGCCGCCGCGCACGCCGCCACGACAGCTGCCGCCGTCGTCGGGTGCACCCGTTCCGCGGGGATGCCGGCGGCGCGCAGGCCCACGCGGACCGCCGCAGCGAACAGCGCGTGGTCGTCGACGAGGAGGACCGGGCCCTCCGGGACGCCGGTCACCGGGCACCCGTGGGCAGCGGCTCGGCCCCCGACCGCGGGGCGGGCACCAGCCGCGCCACCGGGACGGGGAGCGACGTGGCCGGCAGGGTGACCTCGAACCGTGCACCGGCGGGGCCGTCTGCCAGGACGAGGTCGCCGCCGTGCCGGCGGGCCAGGTCACGGGAGATGGTGAGACCCAGCCCCTCGCCGGGGCTGCCCGCACGCCGGGTGCCGGCCTCGAAGACCCCGGCCCGCTGGGCGGCGTCCAGGCCGGGACCGTCGTCGTCGACGACCACCCGGAGCTCGGTGCCGGTGCGCGAGACCGTGACCCGGCACAGGGCGCCAGGCGCGTGTTCGAGGGCGTTGCCCAGCAGGTTGCCCACGATGACGGCCAGGGCATCGCCGTCGGCGGCCACCGGGGCGCACCCTGACGGCGCCCAGCTGACCCGCAGGCCGCGCTCGCGGTGGGCCACGACGAGCGCGCGGAGCACGGCGTCGACCTCGACGGGACGGACGGTGGGTGTCCGGTCGGGCAGCCGCAGCATCCGCTCCAGCCGGCGCAGTTCGACGGCGACCGACTCCTCGAGGTCGGCCCGGTCGGCTCCCGTCGCGTACCGGGCGGCGGAGTTGCCGGCGCGGACACCGGCCACCGCTGCCCGGGCGTCGTGCAGGCACGCGCGAGCCTGCTGCAGCTGGTGCTCGTGGCCGGCCAGCTGCCCGACGAGCCCGGCCACGTAGCGCTCCTGCCCGGCCAGCGCGTCGGTGAGCCGGACCAGGGCGGTCCCGGCGCAGAGCAGCCCGACCGCGACCAGCCCGAGGTCACCGGTGACGGTGGCGATGCCGGCCAGGCCCGGTGCGAGTGCGGGCACGACCTGGACCGGCGTGAGCACGGCGACGACCGCGGCCACTCCGGTGAGGGTGCGCGCCGAGACACCCGCCGCGACCGCCCGCCGCCGCCAGGCCGCGACACAGACCGCCGTCCACAGCGCGGCGGCCGCGGCAGCGCTCCCGAGCAGGCCCGGCACCCGCCCGTCGGGGACCACGGTCACCACGACCGCGCCGGCCAGCCCCACCACGGTCGCGACTGCGGTGGTCCGCCGCGCCCGCCGGCCGTCGGCGAAGGCCCGCAGGGTCACGCCGGCCGCCGCCAGCACGACCGCGAGACTCATGAGGGGGGCGAGGACGGCGGGCGCCAGCAGGCCCCCGTCGACGAGCAGGTCCTCCACCACCACCACGGCGGGGACCCGCAGGCCCAGCAGGGCAAGGCCGGTGCCCACCCGGCCGCTGTCGGACGTGCCGGTGACCCGCCACCGGAGCAGGAAGCAGCCACCGGCCGCGCACAGCGCGAGCGCGCCGAGCACCACCAGCGCCGTGTGCCGGGCCTCGGGCCGCAGCAGGACGAGTGCGCCGGCGGCCGCGGCGAGCGCGGTCGCCCGTCCGGCGGTCAGGACCCGGCGCGTGCGGTGCGCCCCCGCGGCGACGATGCCGCTGTTCCCAGTGCTCACAGGTCCCCCCGTGGTCGTCAGCCCGGGCAGGAGACCACGGGGGACCACGTCGGACGACGGACGACAGGGGGCCGAGGGGGACGTGCGCCGGACGGGTCCGGTGTGACGGACGAGTCGCCGCGGCCGCGCATCGTCAGAACTGACGATGCCCCCCGCCGGGGCCTGGCCGGAACCTCGTTGTCGACCGCCGGACCGTGAGCCGGCCGGACGACCGTCGATCGACGGGGACACCGACAGGGAGACCGAACCACCATGAAGAAGATCGCCCTCGCCGCTGCCGCCATGGGCGGGGCCGCGCTCGTCGCCTTCGGCGCCGGCGGCACCTTCGCCGCCTTCCAGGACAGCGAGCAGGCGACGTCGGCCGCCGGTGCCGGCACGCTGGACCTCGTCCTCGACGCCGCCCCCACGCAGACCGCGCCGAAGCCGCTCGCCCTCAACCCGGGGCAGTCCACGACCCAGGCCTTCTGGATCGCCAACACGGGGTCCCTGCCCGGCATGCTGTCGGCCGACGCGGTCGTTCAGCAGAACGCCGAGAACGACTGCACCGAGCCGGAGCGGCAGGTCGATGGCTCCTGCGGGACCACCACCGGTGGCGAGTTCACCAGCCTGGCCCAGGCCACCCTGCTGTACAACGCTGCCGGCACCGCCGAGGCCTGCAAGGCCGCCACCACCGGCACCCCGATCGCGCCGAGCCGCTCCATCGACTCCTGGGTCGCCGACCCGGCCGTGGTGACCGAGGTGGCCGCCGGTGCGAAGGCGTGCGTCCTGGTCCAGGTCACGCTGCCCCCCACCGCCGGCAACGTCGTCCAGGGGGACACCGCCGAGTACCGCATCGACTTCTCCCTCGTGCAGAAGACCCAGCAGGCCACCGCGCCCGCGGTCTGACACGCGTTCCACCGCGAGGGCGGTCCGGGAGTCCCCGGGCCGCCCTCGCGGCGTTCAGGAGCCGACCGCGTAGCGGGTGAACAGGACGCCGTCCTCCTCGAGCACCTGCACCAGCCGCGGGCGGACGACGTCGCGCAGCGCCCGGTCCAGCAGCCGCGCCTGGCCGCCGACCAGCGCGGGGGAGACGGTGAGGTCCAGCTCGTCGACGACGCCGGCGTCCAGCGCCGCCGACAGCAGCGCCGGCCCGCCCTCGCACAGCACCTGCTCGAACCCGCGCCCGGCGAGCCGGTCGACCGCCAGCGGCAGGTCCACGTCGTCGTCCCCGCACACCAGCACGTCCACCCCGGCGTCGGCCAGCGCGGCCCGTCGGCCGGCGTCGGCCGCGGCGCACGTCACCAGCAGCGTCGGGGGCCGGGCCAGCCGGTCCCCGGGCGCGAGCGAGGCCCGGCGCGACACCACCGCGATCGGCAGCTCCGGCGGCCGGCCGAGCGCGGCGCGCCGCCGCCCGACCGGCGAGCCCGCCGCCACCGGGCGGTAGCCCTCGCCGGCCGCCGTCCCGTGCCCGACCAGGACGACGTCGGCCAGCGCGCGCAACGTCGAGAACACCCGCCGGTCGCCGGGCGAGCCGAGCCCGGCGCTCACGCCGTCCACGGTGACCGCGCCGTCGAGCGAGGCGACGAAGTCGACGCGGAACGAGCGCCCCGGCGGCAGGGCGTAGGCGTCGGCCAGGTCGTCGTCGGTCAGGTCCGCCCCGCCGGGGGAGGGGAGCAGCCGGCGCATCAGGCGGTGACGACGGCCGCGCTCTCGGCCGGGACCGTCACCGTCGCGCCGTCCACGGACGGCTCGTCGGCGGTCGCGAACAGCACCCCGGTGGCCGGCCGGTCCAGCTCCACCTGCTGCGCCTGTCCGGACAGGTTGGCCACCACCCGCAGTGGGCCGCGGTGCAGCACGAGCACGCGGTCGTCGTCGTCCCAGCCGACCTCGACCGCCGACAGGTCCGGGTCGACCAGGTCCGGGTGCTGCCGGCGCAGCGCCAGCAGCGTCCGGTGCACCTCCAGCAGCCGCGCGTGCGGCTCGCGCGAGGGCTCGGACCAGTCCAGCTTCGAGCGGCGGAAGGTCTCCGGGTCCTGCGGGTCGGGCACCTCGTCGGCGTCCCAGCCGTGCTCGGCGAACTCGTTCTTGCGGCCCTCGGCCGTCGCGCGGCCGATGTCCGGGTCGGTGTGGCTGGTGAAGAACTGCCACGGCGTCGAGGCCCCCCACTCCTCGCCCATGAACAGCATCGGCGTGAACGGACCGGTCAGCACGAGGGTCGCGCCGACGGCGAGCAGGCCGGGGGACAGCGTCGCCGAGACGCGGTCGCCGATGGCGCGGTTGCCGATCTGGTCGTGGTCCTGCAGGTAGCCGAGGAACTTCCAGCCCGGCAGCCGCGCGGTGTCCACCGGCCGGCCGTGCGAGCGGCGGCGGAAGCTGGACCACGTGCCGTCGTGGAAGAAGGCGCCGGTGAGGGTCTTGGCCAGCCCGGCGAGCCCGGCCTCGGCGAAGTCGCCGTAGTAGCCCTGCCCCTCCCCGGTGAGCGTCGCGTGCAGCGCGTGGTGGAAGTCGTCGCTCCACTGGGCGTGGATGCCGGTGCCGCCGGCCACCCGGGGGGTGACCACCCGGGGGTCGTTCAGGTCGCTCTCGGCGATGAGCGTCAGCGGCCGGCCGACGGCGACCGAGAGCCGGTCGACCTCCTGCGCCATCTCCTCGAGCACGTGTGTGGCGCGCTCGTCGACCAGCGCGTGGACGGCGTCCAGCCGCAGCCCGTCGACGTGCATGTCGCGCAGCCACATCAGGGCGTTGTCGAGGATGTAGCGGCGGACCTTGTCGGAGTCCGGCCCGGACAGGTTGACCGACTCGCCCCAGGTGTTCGCGCCGCCCTCCGAGAAGATCGGCATGAACAGGGGCAGGTAGTTCCCCGACGGGCCCAGGTGGTTGTAGACGACGTCCTGGATGACGCCGATCCCGCGCTGGTGGCAGGCGTCGACGAACCGCTGGTAGGCCGCGGGGCCGCCGTAGCTCTCCTGCACCGTGTACCAGAGGACGCCGTCGTAGCCCCAGTTGTGCGTGCCGTCGAAGCCGTTGACCGGCAGCAGCTCGACGAAGTCGACGCCGAGGTCGGCGAGGTGGCCCAGCCGGTCGATGGCCGAGTCGAGGGTGCCCTCGGGCGTGAACGTGCCGACGTGCAGCTCGTAGACGACGCCGCCGGCGAGCGGGCGCCCGGTCCAGGCGGTGTCGCCCCACGCGTACGCCGACGGGTCGAACCGGCGGGACAGGCCGTGCACGCCGTCGGGCTGGCGGCGCGAGCGCGGGTCGGGGCGGGGCGTGTCGTCGTCGCCGAGCAGGTAGCCGTAGTCGGACTCCGGGCCGGCCTCGACCTCGGCCCGCCACCAGCCGTCGTCGTCGCGGCTCATGTCGTGCACCGTGCCGTCGACCTGCAGGCGCACACGCTCGGGCACGGGCGCCCAGACGGCGAACTCGACGGGTGCGGACATGCGGGGGCCTCCCAGCGGTAGTGCGGCTGACCGGTCCCTCTTGCCCGCTGCGGGCGCGGTCAACCGCGAGCGGCAGCCGGGGGAGCGGGTCCCCCGGCTGCCGCCCCGGGTCACGGCAGCTGCAGGACCTGCCCGACGTGGATGACGTCCGGGTCGCTGACGGTGCCGCTGTTGGCCGACCAGAGGGCCTTCCAGCCGCCCTCGACGCCCTGGTCCCGGGCGATCGTGCCCAGCGTGTCGCCGGACCGGACGGTGTACGGGCCGCCGGAGGCCCCGGCGGCGGACTCCCCGGCCCGGGCGGCCGTGTCCGGCTCGGCCGGCGCGGGCGCGGCGGCGGGCTCGGCGGCCGGCGAGCCGGCCGCCGGGGCGCCCGGGTCCAGGCCCTTGCCGCAGGTGGGCCAGGCGCCCGGGCCCTGGACGTCGAGCGTGCGCTCTGCGACGGCGATCTGCTGCGCCTTGGTGGCCAGGTCGGCGCGCGCGGCGTACTCGGTGCCGCCGAAGGCCGCCCAGGTGGACTGGCTGAACTGCAGGCCGCCGTAGTAGCCGTTGCCGGTGTTGATGCTCCAGTTGCCGCTGGACTCGCACTGGGCGACGGCGTCCCAGTCGTTGGGAGCGGCGGCCGAGGCCGGGCCGGCGGTGACGCCGATCGCGGCCGCGGCCACGCCGGTCGTCACGAGGGCACGGCGGAGCAGGGACGTGGACGTGCGCATGGGGGATCTCCGATCCGCCGCCTGCGAGGTGAGCTGTCGGGTTCGGAGCGATCGGTGCCCCGGCCGCACGGCGTGCGGCTTCACCCCGAGGCGCTGCGTCCGGTCCCCCCGTGACCGCGGTGCAGGCGCCGAAGTGGGTCCCCCACCCCCGTCCTGGCTGTGCTCGAGGAACGGAGCCCGGCGGACGGGGTTCGGCGGACCGGCTCCGGCACGCGACAGTCGGTTGGCCCGCGTGCGGTCGCAAAGGTAACGGGAGCATCACGAGACGGCACACCGGCACCACCCGTCACGGCGTGTCGCCCGGCCCGTGCCGGGCGGCGCGCACGAGATCGCCGGCAGGGGCCGCAGGTCACGGCGGCGCCGGCAGGCGCCGCCGTGACCTCCGTCTCAGTCCCGGACGAGCAGGGCCACCGGCAGCCGGGCCAGCAGCTCGCCGACGGGCGCTCCGCCGGCGTCGGAGACGACCCGCGTGCCGGTGAGCACGTCGCGCCACGCACCGGTCGGCAGCGTCAGCGCGGTGTCGCCCCAGCCGGTGGCGGCCAGCGCCACCGGCAGCCGGGTCGCCACGGTCACCGCGCCGCCCTGCTCCCCGGACCCACGGTCGAAGGCGACGACGTGCTGCGCGGCGGACCCGGTGGCCGCCACGGGGGTGTAGCCGGTGAACAGCTCCGGGGAGTCCCGCCGCAGCCGCAGCGCCCGCGACACGACGAGCAGCTTGGCCGCGCCGGTGTCGTCGACCTCCGGCACCTCCCCGCCGTCGAGCCGGGCCAGCAGCGCGCGCCGCTCGTCGTAGTCGACCGGGCGGCGGTTGTCGGGGTCGACGAGCGAGTGGTCCCACAGCTCGGTGCCCTGGTAGACGTCCGGGACGCCGGGCATCGTCAGCTGCAGCAGCTTCTGCGCCAGCCCGTTGGACCGGCCCGCCGGGCCGATCCGCGCGACGAAGGCCTCGATCTCGCGGTTCGTGGCCTCGTCGTCGTAGGCGGCGTCGACCATCGCGTGCAGCTGCGCCTCGAACGCCTCGTCGACGTCGGTCCACGTCGTCGACTGCCCGGCCTCCCGGGCCGCCTTCTCCGCGTAGGCGTGCGCCCGCTCGCGGGACAGCGGCCACGCGCCGACCAGGTTCTGCCACACCAGGTGCGCCAGCGGCCGGTCGGGCAGCGGGTGGCGGGACAGCCAGCCGCGGACCAGGTCCGCCCACTCCGTCGGCACCTCGGCGAGGACGGCCAGGCGCGCCCGGGTGTCCTCGCTGCGCTTGGTGTCGTGCGTGGTGAGCGTCGTCATCGACTCCGGCTTGCGCTCCAGCCGCCGCGCCTGCGCCTCGTGGAACTCCTCCGGGGTGCTGCCGAAGCGCGCCGGGTCGCCGCCGACCTCGTTGAGCACCACGAACCGCGCCCACCGGTAGTAGGCGCTGTCCTCGACGCCCTTGGCCATCACCGGGCCGCTGGTCTGCTCGAACCGGGTGGCCGCCTCGGTGCCGGCCTGCGCCAGGACCGGGTGCAGCGCGTCGACCGCGGCGACCAGGTCGGGACGGCGGTCGCGGACGTCGCCCACGGCGGCGTCGAGGTGCTCGCGGCCGTCGGGCAGGTAGGTGCGGTAGACGGAGAAGGAGGCCAGCAGCTCGGCCAGCGCCTCCTTCTCCGTCTCCACGTCGACGCCCGGCAGCTCGCCGATGACGCGCACCAGCCGGGCGACCTCCGAGCCGAGGATCCCGTCGGTCACCTCGCGCTTGCAGTCGTGCACCAGCTGCCCGTAGTCGACCGCCCGGCCGGACAGCTCGGTGTCCAGCGCGGTCAGCGCCGCCTCGCCGGCCGGGTCGACCAGGACGTCGTCGACCTCGGCCAGCGCGTCGTAGCCGGTGGTGCCGGCCGCCCGCCAGCTCTCCGGCAGGTCCTCACCGGGCTCGAGGATCTTCTCGACCACCGTCCACCGGCCGCCCGACGCCTCGGCCAGCCGGTCCAGGTACTCCTTGGGGTCGGCCAGGCCGTCGGGGTGGTCGATGCGCAGCCCGTCGACGGCGCCGTCGGCCACCAGCCGCAGCACCAGCTCGTGGGTGGCCCGGAAGACCTCCGGGTCCTCCACGCGCAGCCCGGCGAGGGTGTTGATGGCGAAGAAGCGCCGGTAGTTGAGGTCGGCGTCCGCGCGCCGCCAGTCGACCAGCTCGTAGTGCTGCCGGTCGTGCACCTCCTGCGGGGTGCCCTCGCCGGTGCCGGGCGCGATCGGGAAGCGGTTGTCGTAGTAGCGGAGCTCGCCGTCGACGACCTCGAGCTTCTCGACGTCGTCGGCCGACCCCAGCACCGGGATGCGGATGCGCCCGCCGCCGAAGTCCCAGTCGACGTCGAACGCCGACGCGTGCGCGCTGTCGCGCCCGTGCTGCAGCACGTCCCACCACCACGGCGCCTCGGCCGGGTCGGCCACGCCCATGTGGTTGGGCACCAGGTCGAGCACCAGGCCCAGCCCGTGCTCGTGCAGCGCGGCGACGAACCGGTCGAAGCCCTCCTGCCCGCCCCGCGGCTCGTCGACGTGCGCGTGGTCGACAGTGTCGTAGCCGTGCGTGCTGCCCGCGGCCGAGCGCAGCAGCGGGGAGGAGTAGGCGTGCGTGACACCCAGGTCGGCGAGGTAGCCGGCCACGGCCGCGGCGTCGTCGAGGGTGAACTCGGCGGTCACCTGCAGCCGGTAGGTCGCCGCGGGGGTGGCCCGCCGGCGCTCGAGGTCGTCGTCGGCCTGGCTCACGGGGCCGCCTGCAGCACGACGGTGGCGCGGGCGGCCACGGTCACGACGTCGCCGGCCTTCACCTGCACCGGCTCGACCTCGCCCAGCTCCGCGGTGTCGACGACGACCGTCCAGCCCTCGGCGTACTCCGACGGCGGCACGGTGAAGTCGATCGGCTCGTGGTGGGCGTTGAACGCCAGGTAGAAGCAGTCGTCGAGGACGTCCTCGCCGCGCTCGTCGGTCTCCCGGATGCCGTGGCCGTTGAGGTACATGGCCAGCGACTTGGCGAAGCCCGCGTCCCAGTCCTCGTCGCTCATCAGCTCGCCGGACGGGGTGAACCAGGCGACGTCCTGCACCGGGTCGCCCTCCTCGCGGCGCACCGGGCGGCCGTGGAAGAACCGGCGGCGGCGGAAGGTCGGGTGCTCGGTGCGCAGCCGGGTGACCAGCTTGGTGAACTCCAGCAGCCCCTCGTCGACCGACTCCCAGTCGATCCAGGTCAGCTCGGAGTCCTGGCAGTAGCCGTTGTTGTTGCCCTGCTGCGTGCGGCCGAGCTCGTCGCCGTGCAGCAGCATCGGCACGCCCTGGCTGAGCATCAGCGAGGCGATGAAGTTGCGCCGCTGCCGGGCGCGCAGCTCGAGCACCTCGGGGTCGTCGGTCGGCCCCTCGACGCCGCAGTTCCAGCTGCGGTTGTGGCTCTCGCCGTCGTTGTTGTCCTCGCCGTTGGCCTCGTTGTGCTTCTCGTTGTAGGAGACGAGGTCGTTGAGGGTGAACCCGTCGTGCGCGGTGACGAAGTTGATGCTCGCCACCGGCCGGCGCCCGGAGTGCTTGTAGAGGTCGGCCGAGCCGGAGATGCGGCTGGCGAACTCGCCGATGGTGGCGTCCTCGCCGCGCCAGAAGTCGCGGACGGTGTCGCGGTACTTCCCGTTCCACTCGGTCCACAGCGCCGGGAAGTTGCCCACCTGGTAGCCGCCGTCGCCGACGTCCCACGGCTCGGCGATGAGCTTCACCTGGCTGACCACCGGGTCCTGGTGCACCAGGTCGAAGAACGCCGACAGCCGGTCCACCTCGTGGAACTGGCGGGCCAGCGTGGAGGCGAGGTCGAACCGGAACCCGTCGACGTGCATCTCGGTGACCCAGTAGCGCAGCGAGTCCATGATCAGCTGCAGCGACTGCGGGTGCCGGACGTTGAGCGAGTTCCCCGTGCCCGTGGTGTCCATGTAGTACTGCTCGTCGCCCTCGACCAGCCGGTAGTAGGCCCGGTTGTCGATGCCCTTGAACGACAGCGTCGGGCCGTTGTGGTTGCCCTCGGCCGTGTGGTTGTAGACGACGTCGAGGATGACCTCGATGCCCGCCTCGTGCAGGGTCCGGACCATGCCCTTGAACTCCTGCACCTGCTGGCCGTCGGTGGCCTGGGCGTACTCGTTGTGCGGCGCGAAGAAGCCGATCGTGTTGTAGCCCCAGTAGTTGCGCAGGCCCTTCTGCAGCAGCGTGTCGTCCTGCACGAACTGGTGCACCGGCATGAGCTCGATCGCGGTGATGCCCAGCGACTGGAGGTGCTCGATCACCGCCGGGTGGGCGATGCCGGCGTAGGTCCCGCGCAGCTCCTCGGGGATCCGCGGGTGGGTCATGGTCAGGCCCTTGACGTGGGCCTCGTAGATGACCGTCTTGTTGTAGGGGGTCTTCGGCGGGCGGTCGACGCCCCAGTCGAAGTACGGGTTGATGACGACGGACTTCGGCATGTGCGGCGCCGAGTCGTCGTCGTTGCGCTCGCCGCTGCCGAACCGGTAGCCGAAGCAGGCCTCGTCCCAGTCGATCGCGCCGTCGATCGCCTTGGCGTAGGGGTCGAGCAGCAGCTTGTTCGGGTTGCAGCGCTGCCCGTTCTCCGGGTCGTACGGGCCGTGCACGCGGTAGCCGTAGCGCTGCCCGGGCTGGATGCCGGGCAGGAACGCGTGCCAGACGTAGCCGTCCATCTCCGGGAGCCGGATGCGCTCCTCGTTGCCCTGCTCGTCGAACAGGCACAGCTCGACCTTCTCGGCGACCTCGCTGAAAAGGGCGAAGTTGGTCCCGGTGCCGTCGTACGTGGCACCCAGCGGATAGGCGTTTCCAGGCCACACCTGGGTCATCGACGTGTTTCCTCCTGCGCGGGCGCCCCTCGGTGGTCCAGGGCGCGGTGGCCCCCCGCCGCGGCCGTCGGAGGGGGGTCGGGGCACACGGGTGCCCGCGGGCTCCTTAGCCCCAACCGGGCGGCTCCACACCTGACGCGGCGGACATCACGGCGGCGGCCCGGCAGGGGGCCCGGGGACGACGACGCCCTCCGCGGCGGAGGCCGCGGAGGGCGTCGTGTGCGGGTCCGGCGCCCCGGCGCGGGGCCGGGCACACCAGGTACCGAGGCGCGGGGCGCCGGGGTCCGACCTCGTCCGGGCATCCCGGGTGGCACTGGTCCCCGGCGCGGCACCGCGCCTGCAGGAGGGCACGCTAGCGGGTCCGGGGGCCGAGCACGAGCACGAGGGCGACGCGTCCGCAAGCGACACGCCCCGTCGGTCCCGTGATCACCACCCGTCACTCGCGGCGTCCTGTCACCGGGCGGTCGTACCGTCGTCCCCGTGCGCGCGACCTCCGACATCCGGCCCACCCAGGGGCGTTTCCGCGTCGTCAGCGAGTTTCAGCCCTCGGGCGACCAGCCGGCGGCGATCAAGGCCCTCGCGGAGCGGGTCAACTCCGGCGAGACGGACACCGTGCTCCTCGGCGCCACCGGCACCGGGAAGTCGGCCACCACGGCGTGGCTGATCGAGCAGGTCCAGCGGCCCACCCTGGTGATGGCCCCGAACAAGACCCTCGCCGCGCAGCTGGCCAACGAGTTCCGCGAGCTGCTGCCGGACAACGCCGTCGAGTACTTCGTGTCGTACTACGACTACTACCAGCCCGAGGCCTACGTCCCGCAGACCGACACCTACATCGAGAAGGACTCCTCGGTCAACGAGGAGGTCGAGCGGCTGCGGCACTCGGCGACCAACAGCCTGCTCACCCGGCGGGACGTGGTCGTGGTCTCCACCGTCTCGTGCATCTACGGCCTGGGCACCCCGGAGGAGTACGTCGACCGGGCGCTGCGCATCCGGGTGGGGGAGGAGCGCGACCGCGACGACCTGCTGCGCACGCTGGTCACCGAGCAGTACACCCGCAACGACCTCGCGTTCACCCGCGGCACCTTCCGCGTGCGCGGCGACACGATCGAGGTCTTCCCGGTGTACGAGGAGCTCGCGGTCCGGATCGAGATGTTCGGCGACGAGGTGGAGCGGCTGTACTACCTGCACCCGCTCACCGGCGAGGTCGTGCGCGAGGTCCAGGAGCTGTTCGTCTTCCCGGCCAGCCACTACGTCGCCGGCCCGGAGCGGATGGAGCGGGCGATCCGCACCATCGAGGCCGAGCTCGAGGAGCGGCTGGCCGAGCTGGAGAAGCAGGGCAAGCTGCTGGAGGCGCAGCGGCTGCGCATGCGCACCACCTACGACATCGAGATGATCCGCCAGGTCGGCTTCTGCTCCGGCATCGAGAACTACAGCCGGCACATCGACGGGCGGGCGCCGGGCAGCGCGGGTGCCTGCCTCATCGACTACTTCCCCGACGACTTCCTGCTCGTGATCGACGAGTCGCACGTGACCGTGCCGCAGATCGGCGGCATGTACGAGGGCGACATGAGCCGCAAGCGCACGCTGGTCGAGCACGGCTTCCGGCTGCCCTCGGCGATGGACAACCGCCCGCTGAAGTGGGAGGAGTTCACCGACCGGATCGGGCAGACGGTCTACCTGTCGGCCACCCCGGGCCCCTACGAGCTCGGCCGCACCGGCGGCGAGTTCGTCGAGCAGGTCATCCGCCCCACCGGCCTGGTCGACCCGGAGGTCGTGGTCAAGCCGACCAAGGGCCAGATCGACGACCTGGTCGGCGAGATCCGCGAGCGCACCGAGAAGGACGAGCGCGTCCTGGTCACCACGCTCACCAAGAAGATGGCCGAGGACCTCACCGACTACCTGCTCGAGCTCGGCATCAAGGTCCGCTACCTGCACTCGGAGGTCGACACGCTGCGCCGGGTGGAGCTGCTGCGCGAGCTGCGGCAGGGCGAGTACGACGTGCTGGTCGGCATCAACCTGCTGCGCGAGGGCCTCGACCTGCCCGAGGTGTCGCTGGTGGCGATCCTCGACGCCGACAAGGAGGGCTTCCTCCGGTCGACCACCTCGCTGATCCAGACCATCGGCCGCGCGGCGCGCAACGTGTCCGGCGAGGTGCACATGTACGCCGACAAGGTCACCCCGTCGATGGCGCAGGCGATCGACGAGACCAACCGGCGCCGCGAGAAGCAGATCGCCTACAACACCGCCAACGGCATCGACCCCCAGCCGCTGCGCAAGAAGATCGTCGACATCCTCGACGGCATCTACCGCGAGTCCGAGGACGCCGAGGCCGCCACCGAGCTGATCGGCGGGTCGGGCCGGCAGCAGTCGCGGGGGAAGGCGCCGGTGCCGGGGCTGTCGTCGAAGGGCCGGTCCAAGGCCGGCGCGATCGACGTCCAGGGTCTGCCGCGCGCCGAGCTGGCCGACCTCATCACGCAGATGAACGAGCAGATGCTGGCCGCCGCCCGGGAGCTGCAGTTCGAGGTGGCCGCCCGGCTGCGTGACGAGCTCGCCGAGCTCAAGAAGGAGCTGCGCCAGTTCGACGCCGCCCACGCCTAGCCAGCGGCGGCCGGCGCGGCGGTGAGCTGACCCCGGTCGACGGGGAGAGGGGCGTCCGGGAACCCCGGGCGCCCCTCGTCCGTTCTGCCCTGTGACTCCGCCGGGTGCGCTGCGCCGTGCCCGCGGAGCCGTGGAGGGGAGTATCCCGCCCGCGGTGGCGTCGTCAGCACGGGTACGCGTACCCCGGCGCCACCGGCCGGCCGCCGTCGCGGCCGGTGGGAGAGACCTCCGGTGCTGACTGTTGCCAGTGGACCGGAGGTAACCACTTTGGACGTCCCCTTCTTCGTCTGGGCGATCACGATCGCCGCGATCGTGGCCATGATCGTCTTCGACTTCGTCGGCCACGTGCGGACGCCGCACGCCCCGTCGTTGAAGGAGGCGGCGACCTGGTCGGCGGTCTACGTCGCCATCGCGGTGCTGTTCGGCATCGGCGTGTGGGTCTTCGCCGGCGGGACGTACGGCGGGGAGTACTTCGCCGGCTACATCACCGAGAAGAGCCTGTCGGTCGACAACCTCTTCGTCTTCGTCCTGATCATGGCCAGCTTCGCGGTGCCCCGGGAGCTGCAGCAGAAGGTGCTGCTGTTCGGCATCGCGTTCGCCCTGGTCCTGCGGACCGTCTTCATCTTCCTCGGCGCCGCGGCGATCGAGAACTTCAGCTGGGTCTTCTACCTGTTCGGCGCGTTCCTCATCTACACCGCCGTCGCCCAGGCGCGGGCCGGCGGGGACGAGGACGAGGAGTTCAAGGAGAACGGCTTCCTGCGGCTGGTCCGCCGGGTGATCCCGACGACGTCGGACTACCACGGCGACCGGATGACCACCCGGCTGGACGGCAAGCGCCACATCACCCCGCTGGCCATCGCGCTGGTCGCCATCGGCAGCGCCGACATCCTCTTCGCCGTCGACTCGATCCCGGCGATCTTCGGGCTGACCGAGGAGACCTTCCTCGTCTTCACCGCCAACGCCTTCTCGCTGCTGGGCCTGCGGCAGCTGTTCTTCCTCATCGACGGCCTGCTCGACCGACTGGTGTACCTGCACTACGGCCTGGCGGTCATCCTCGGCTTCATCGGGATCAAGCTGCTGATCCACGCGCTGCACGAGAACGAGCTGCCGTTCATCAACGGCGGCGAGCACGTCACGGCCATCCCGGAGATCCCGACCTGGCTGTCGCTGTCGGTCATCGTCGTCACCCTGCTGGTCACCACGGTCGCGAGCCTGGCCCGCAGCCGCCGCGACGCCCGCGAGGCCGTGCCGCACGCCGAGGCCGGGCGGGGAGCCGCCGCGGTCGCCGGGGAGACCGGCGTGCCGACGGTGCAGCACGAGCCGGGTGAGCGCCCCGCCGCGGCGCCGGCGCAGCGCACGGACGGCCGCTCCGGGTGACGCGCGGGTGACCACCGGGAGGACGGCAGGCCGACGACGCCGGTGTGCCTGTTGCTCCCGGTGATCGTGCGGCACGATCCAGGACACGTCCGCTCCGCTGGGTGCCCGACCGGCACCCCGCGCAGCGGTGCCGGGGGACGCGCCGGGCACACCGCCCGCGTCCCCCGGCGGCGCCGGTCCATCCGGTGTCCGGTGCAGCGGCGACCGCCGCTGCGCTCCCCGACGGTGACATGGGAGTCCAACTGATGGGTGTCAGCCTCTCCAAGGGCGGGAACGTCTCGCTGACCAAGGAGGCGCCGGGCCTGACCGCGGTGAACGTCGGCCTCGGCTGGGACGTCAACACGTTCTCCGGGGGCGACTTCGACCTCGACGCGTCGGCGATCATGCTCGACGCCAACGGCAAGGTCACCCCCGACGACTCGGGCTTCGTCTTCTTCAACAACCTCCGCAGCCCGGACGGCTCGGTCGTCCACGTCGGTGACAACCTCACCGGCCAGGGCGAGGGCGACGACGAGGTCATCCAGGTGAACCTGGCCGGCGTGCCGCCGACCTGCGACAAGATCGTCTTCCCGGTGTCCATCTACGACGCCGACAACCGCAAGCAGAACTTCGGTGCGGTCCGCAACGCGTTCATCCGCGTGGTCAACCAGGCCAACGGCCAGGAGATCGCCCGCTACGACCTCACCGAGGACGCCTCGGTCGAGACCGCCATGGTCTTCGGCGAGCTCTACCGCAACGGCGCCGACTGGAAGTTCCGCGCCGTCGGCCAGGGCTACGCCTCCGGCCTGCGCGGCATCGCCCAGGACTTCGGCGTCAACGTCGGCTGATCCCCGCCGGGCCCGGACGCCCGTCCGGGCCCGGCACCCCCGGCGGTGGGGGGGCCCCGCCCGCCGGGGTCCCGCCCTGCCCGTACCCGCCCCCGCGAAGCACCAGCCCCCGAGAAGCCGGAGGTCCCCGTCGTCATGCCCGACCGCACCCGCCCCGTGACCGCCGCCGCCGGGTCCGTCTGAGCGGCACCGGAGTGGTCCACGTCCTCACCCGGGGCGGCAACGTCGGGCTGGCCCAGGCCGGCCTGACCGGCCCCGTCGTCGTCACGCTCACCTGGACGCCGGCCCCCGGCGTCGACGCCGACCTGTCGGCGTTCCTCACCACCGCGGCGGGCCGGGTCCGCAGCGACGACGACTTCGTCTTCTACAACCAGCCCAGCGGCGCCGGCGGCGCGGTGCGCCACCTCGGCAAGACCGCCCGCGGCGGCGCCACCGTCGACCAGGTCCGCATCGACCCGGCCGCGCTGCCCGCCGACGTCGAGAAGGTCGTCATCGGCGCCTCCCTCGACGGCGCGGGCACCTTCGGCGGGTTGTCCGGGCTCGCCGTCGAGGTGGCCGCCGACGGCGCCCCGGCGCCCGCGATCCGCTGCGAGCTCGCCGCCGGCCCCGAGACCGCACTGGTGTTCGCCGAGGTCTACCGCCGCGGCGCGGAGTGGAAGGTGCGCGCCGTCGGGCAGGGCTTCACCACCGGCCTGGCCGGGATGGCCACCGACGTCGGCGTGAGCGTCGACGACGAGCCCGCCCCCGCGGCCGCCGCCCCTGCAGCGCCCGCCGCGGCCCCGCCGCCGGCCGCTCCTCCGGTCAGCATGGAGAAGAAGCGGCTGGTCGACCTCGAGAAGAAGCTGTCGTCCTCGGCCCCGCAGATGCTCTCGCTGGTCAAGACCGCCGGCGTCAGCCTGGAGAAGCGCGGCCTCGGCGAGCACACCGCCCGGGTCGCGCTGGTCCTCGACATCTCCGGCTCGATGGCCGAGCTCTACCGCACCGGCGCCGTGCAGCGGCTGGCCGAGCGGGTCCTCGCCCTCGGCCTGCGCTTCGACGACGACGGCGTCGTCGACGTCTTCTTGTTCGGCAAGGACGTGCACCAGCCCCCGGGCCTGCGCCTGGAGGGCCACCAGCAGTACATCGCCGACCTCACCCGGCAGTACCGGCTGGAGTACGACACCCGCTACGGCGCGGCGATGGCCGCCGTGCGCAAGGCCTACTTCGGCGACAGCCGCGACCGGGTGGAGCCGCAGCCGGCGCAGGTGCCGGTCTACGTCATGTTCCTGACCGACGGCGCGCCCAGCGACAAGTCGGTCGCGACCAAGCAGCTCAAGGCGGCGTCCTTCGAGCCGGTGTTCTGGCAGTTCATGGGCATCGGCCCGGAGCGGCAGTTCAGCTACCTGCAGCGCCTGGACGACCTCGAGGGCCGCTACACCGACAACGCCGACTTCTTCGCGGTCAGCGAGGGCGACCTCATGGGCCGGCGGCCGATCAGCGACGACGCGCTGTTCGACCGGCTCATGACCGAGTACCCCGACTGGCTGCGCCGGGCGCGCGCCCAGGGCCTGCTCCGGTGACCGCCCAGCAGGAGGGACCGACCGTGCGTCACTTCTCCCACCTGACCGACGGCGAGCGCGAGCAGCTGTTCGCCGTCCCCCCGGGCGAGGTCGGCCCGGCGACGCCGCGCGGCATGCTCGCGCTGGCCCTGGGCGCCACGCTCTACAGCCCGGGCACGCGGCCGGCGCTGGACGCCGACGCCGCCCGCGCGGCCGCGGTCGGCGCCACGAGCATGGTCTGGTGCCTCGAGGACGCCATCCCGCACGCGGCCGTCCCCGACGCCGAGGCCAACGTCGTCGCCGCGCTGCAGCGGGTCGACCGGCGCGCCGCCGAGGGGGAGCAGCCGGCGCTGCCGCTGCTGTTCGTGCGGGTGCGCACGCCCGAGCAGATCCGCGCGGTGGCCCGCGCCGCCGGGCCGGCGCTGGCGCGGCTGACCGGGTTCAGCCTGCCCAAGGCCACCGGCGCCACGCTCGCGCCGATGCTCGCGGCGGTCGAGGAGGTCGCCGCCGTGCTGGGGCAGCCGCTGTACGGCATGCCGATCCTGGAGACGCCCGACCTCGCCTGGCGGGAGACCCGCGCCGAGGCGCTCGGCGCGCTGGCCGCGGTGGTCGAGGCGCACCGCGAGTCCGTGCTGTGCCTGCGGGTGGGTGGCACCGACCTGTCCGGGCTGTTCGGCCTGCGCCGCGACCGCGACACCACGATCTGGGACGTCGCCGTCGTCCGGGACTGCCTGGCCGACGTGGTCAACACCTTCACCCGCGGCGGCGAGCACGTGGTCACCGGCGCGGTCTGGGAGCACATCCCGGGCCCCCGGCTGTTCAAGCCGCAGCTGCGCCAGACGCCGTTCAGCGACCAGCACGAGGGCGGTCTGCGGCAGCGGATGATCGCCGGCGACCTCGACGGGCTGATCCGCGAGGTCACCCTCGACAAGGCCAACGGCGTGCTGGGCAAGACCGTCATCCACCCGGCGCACGTCTCGGTGGTCAACGCGCTGCTCACCGTCTCCCGCTCGGAGTACGACGACGCCCTCGAGATCCTCATGGCCCGCGGGCAGGGCGGCATCGCGGTGTCCGGGAACGGGCGGATGAACGAGATCGGCCCGCACGCGCTGTGGGCGGAGCTGATCAGCCGCCGCGCCGCGGTCTACGGCGTCGTCGCCGACGAGGCCGCGCTGGTCGACCTGCTGTCCGCGGGGCAGCGGCGGCTGGCCGAGGTGTTCGCCGGCGGGGAGGCGCAGCGCGCGTGACCGCGACCCTCCCCGGTGCCGTCGGCCTCGACGGCACCGTCTCCCGCCTGCTCGACGTCACCGCCGCCGACCCCGCCCGCTTCGCGGACCTGTGCGGCCTGGCGCTGCGGGACAACCCGCGCCGGGCGCACCTGGTCGTCTCCCGCGTGCTCGGCAAGCACGTGCCGGTCGCACCGGCCGCCGTCCTCGGTGCCGGGGCCGCGGTGGGCGACGCCGTCGCCGCGGTCCTGGACGGCGAGGCACCCGGCCTGGTCATCGGCTACTGCGAGACGGCGACCGGCCTCGGTCACGCCGCCGCCGACCGGCTCGGCGCGGCCTACCTGCACACCACCCGCCGCGTGCACCCGGGCGTGCCGGTGGCCGCCGCGTTCGAGGAGGAGCACTCGCACGCGGTCGCGCACGCCCTGCAGCCGGCCGGGCCGGTGACGCTGGACGCGCCCGGCCCGCTGGTGCTGGTCGACGACGAGCTCACCTCCGGCCGCACCGCGCTCAACACCGTCGCCGAGCTGCACGCCCGCTGGCCGCGCGAGCACTACGTCGTCGCCACGCTGCTCGACGCGCGCACCCCGGCCGCCCGCGCCACGTTCGCCGAGCGCGCGCAGGCCCTGGGCGTGCGGGTCGACGTCGCCGCCGTCCTCACCACGGAGCTCGCCCTGCCCGCCGACGTCCTCGACCGGGCCGCGGCCGCCCGCGCCGCCCTGCCTGGCCCGGCGCCGGTCCCGGCCGGTGCGCCCGGCGCCGTCCGGACGCACGCCGGCCTGTGGCCGGCCGGCGTCCCGACCACGGCCCGCCACGGCCTGACCCCCGCCGGCAGCGCCCGGCTCGCCGCCGCCGCCGACGCCGTCGCGGCCGCGCTCGCGCCGGAGCTGGCCGGCAGCCGCGGGGTGCTGGTGCTGGGCACCGAGGAGCTCATGCACGCGCCCACCGTGGTCGCGGCACGCCTGGCCGGGCGGCTGCCCGGCGTCCCCGTCACCACCCAGTCGACCACCCGGAGCCCCGTGCACGCCGCCGACGACCCCGGCTACGCCCTGCGCCGCAGCCTGTCCTTCCCCGCGCCCGACGAGCCCGCCCGCGTCTCCCGCGTGCACAACCTGGCCGACCCCGCCGCCGTCCCCGCGGACGGCCGCTGGGCCGACCAGCGCGCCGACGACGTGGTCGTGGTCGTGGACGCCGCGGCGGAGGACTGCGCGCCGATGGTGCAGGCGCTGCGCCCGTTCGCCACCCGCGCCGTGCACCTGGTGACGGTGCCGCTCGCGGAGCCGGCCCCGTGACCGCCGTGCAGCCGGGCCTCGCGCCCGCCGTCCCCGGCCGGTTCGGCTCCTACGCGCCCGAGGAGGTGACCTGGCTGCTCACCGACCTGTCGTCGGTCGCGCTGGAGCGCGGCACCGAGGACCGCGAGGAGGCGATCCAGTCGGGCACCCACTACTCGGAGATGCTGCCGGTCGAGTACCAGCCCGACGACGACTACCTGGCGCTGTTCACCGCCGCGCTGGAGCAGTCGGCCGGGCGGCTCGCCGACGCCGTCGCCCGGGTCGGCGAGCTGGTCTGGGACGCCGCCGCCGCGCACGGGCAGACGCCGGTGCTGGTGTCGCTGGCCCGCGCCGGGACGCCGATCGGCGTGCTGCTGCGCCGCTGGTTCCTCGCCTCCCGCGGCGTCGCGGTGCCGCACTACACCGTCTCGATCATCCGCGGCCGCGGCATCGACCAGGTCGCGACGGCGCACGTGCTCGCCCGGCACCCGGCGTCGGCGGTGCGCTTCGTCGACGGCTGGACCGGCAAGGGCGCGATCCAGCGGCAGCTCACCGAGGCCGTCGCCGGCTGGCGGGCCGCGCACCCGGAGGACGCCGCCCTCGACGACCGGCTCGCCGTCCTCGCCGACCCGGGCCTGTGCACCGAGCTGTACGGCACCCGCGACGACTTCCTCATCCCGAGCGCCTGCCTCAACAGCACGGTGTCCGGGCTGGTGTCGCGGACGGTGCTGCGCGACGACCTCATCGGCCCCGGCATGTTCCACGGCGCGAAGTACTACGCCGAGCTCGCCGGCGCCGACGTCTCCGCGCTGTTCGTCGACACCGTCGCGGCCGCGTTCCCGGCGCGGCCGCCGGCCGACGACGTCCCCGCGGCCGACCGCCGGCCGACCTGGGCCGGGTGGGCGGCGGTGGAGCGGATCGCCGCCGAGCACGGCATCGCCGACGTCAACCTGGTCAAGCCCGGGGTGGGGGAGACGACGCGGGTGCTGCTGCGCCGGGTGCCCTGGCAGGTGCTGGTCCGCCCCGACCGCGCCGAGGACCTGCGGCACGTCGCCGCGCTGGCCCGGGCCCGCGGCGTGCCGCTGGTCGAGGTGCCGGACCTGCCGTACTCCTGCGTCGGCCTGATCCGGCCGGTGGGCCGGTGACCGCGGTCCTCACGGCGACGCTGGCCGCCGTCGACCTCGACCGCACGCTCATCTACTCGGCGGCCGCGGCGGGGACGACCGAGGGGCTGGAGGTCGTCGAGCACCTCGACGGCGCCCCGCTGTCGCACGCGACGCCGGCGTCGTGGCGGCTGCTCGCCGAGCTGGCCGGGCGGGCGCTGCTGGTCCCGGTCACCACCCGCACCGTGGCGCAGTACGGGCGGGTGCGGCTGCCCGTCGTCCCGCGGTACGCGCTGTGCGCCAACGGCGGGGTGCTGCTCGCCGACGGCGTCCGCGACCCGGGGTGGGACGACTGGGCGGCGGCGACCGCCGCGCAGGCCGCGCCGCTGCCGGAGCTGCTCGGCCTGCTCGAGGCGGTGGCCGGGCAACCGTGGGTGCGCACCGTGCGCGCCGCCGAGGGGCTGTTCTGCTACCTGGTCGCGCACGCCCGCGAGGCGATCCCGCAGGACTGGCTCGACGGGACCGGCGCGGCCGTCGCCGCCGCCGGGGCGACGCTGTCGGTGCAGGGCCGCAAGGTGTACGTCGTCCCCGCCGGGCTGTCCAAGGCCGCCGGGCTGCTCCGGCTGCGCCGGCTGCTGGCGGGGGGCGGGCCCGCGCCGCGGCTGCTGTGCGCCGGCGACAGCCTGCTCGACGCGCCGATGCTGCTCGCCGCCGACGCCGCCGTCCGCCCCGCGCACGGAGAGCTGCACGAGCAGGGCTGGACCGGCGCGCGGGTCGCGGTGACCGCGGCCAGCGGCGCCGCCGCGGGCGAGGAGATCGTCCGCTGGCTGCTCGACCGGGCGGGCTAGTCCGCCCGCGCGGTCCGCACCAGCCGGTCCAGGCCGTCCTCGATCGACTGCGCCTCGCGCAGCACCGCGCCCCAGTCCGGGCGGCGGCCCCGGGCCGCCTCCTCCAGCGGCGGCAGCCGCCGGGCGAGGTCCTCGAAGGTGCGGCGGAAGCGGCGGGCCCGCTCCTCGGGCAGCCCGCCGAGGAACCGGCGGGCGTCGACGACGGCGCGCTGCACCTCGCCGAGCAGCGACCCGGGGTCGGCGGCGACGGCGTCGAGCCGCTGCAGCCGCCCGGTCGCGGCGCGCACCTCGTCGTCGACCCGGCCGGCGGCCGCCCGCACCCGGGCCAGCAGCGCGGCGGCCGCGGGCACGTCGAGGACCGGCGCGCCGAGCGCCCCCTCCAGCGCCGTCAGCGCCTCGTCGGCCTCGGCGAGCGCCTCGGCGGCCCGCTGCGGCGCGCGCTCGACGTCGGACCACGCGGTCAGCGGGTAGCGGCGGCGCAGCTCGCTCATCACCGGCGCCAGGCGCTCGTGCCGGGTGCCCAGCGCCTCGCGGCGGGTGCGGACGGAGGCGGCGCCGCGGCGGACCTCCGCGGCCCGCTCCGGCAGCGCCCGCGCCCGCGCGGCCGCCGCCTCGGCCTCCCGGCGGCCCTTCTCGGCGGCGTCCAGCGCGGGCGCGGCGCGCCGGGCGGCCAGGTCGGCGGCGGCACCGGCGGCGAGGCGCTCGGCGTCGGCGAGGACGCCGTCCAGGCCGGGGTCGGCCAGCCCGGCGGCGCCGGCGGCGTCCAGTGCCGCGCGGGCGGTCGCCACGGCGTCGCGGGTCGCGGACACCGCGCGGGCGGCCGCGGCGCGGGCGCGGGAGGCGGCGGCGAGGACCTCGCCGTACTGGTCGCGGAAGCGCTGGACCTGGCCGTGCACCTCGCGCAGCGCGGCGGCCGCGGCGCCCAGCTCCGTGGCGGCGGCGCGGGCCGCGCCCGGCTCGGCGTCCGCCGCGGGGTCGTGGCCGGAGAGCGCCTGCAGGTAGTGTCCGATGACGGCGTCCGCGTGGGTGGAGAGGTCCCGCCAGTCGCGGGTCAAGGAGTCGGGGGCGGGGATGCGGTGGTGAGCCCGTCGCCCACCCGCGGGCGGACCCGCCTCCTCCGCGGCGGCGACCGCGTCCGGGAGGTCGGCCAGCGCGGCGTCCAGCTCCAGCATCGCCGCGGCCGCGGCCTCCCGCGCCGCCGCGGCCTCCCGCCGGGGGGCGTCGCGGTCGCGCCGCCACCAGGAGGTGCCGCCGGGTGCGCTCACGACCGCTTCCCCTCGCCGTGGCCCGCGTCCGGCGGGGCGGTCCGGCACCTGCGCGGTCCGGAGGCCCGTGGATACCACGCCGGGACCGCGCACGTGGGCACGGGCGGCCGGCGCCGCCCGGTCCGCTGAACGCCCCGCTCCCGCCGCCCCGCCGCGGGCCGGCGGGAACCGGGACCCGCCGGGGTCCGTTGGACCACCGGCCCGCCTCCCGCCCGATCCGGCCCGCTCGTCCCTGTCGTCGTCGTCGCCTGACCCCCCGGGCGGCGGAGAGGAACACCTGATGCTCCGCTACTTCGGCTTCTCCGTCGGTCTGACGGTGGCCGCGCTCGTCACCGCCGTGTTCTTCGGCGGGCCGGCGGCCCTGCTGGCCGTCGCCGTCCTCGGCGTGCTCGAGGTCTGCCTGTCCTTCGACAACGCCGTGGTCAACGCCAAGGTGCTGCGCCGCATGAGCCCGCTGTGGCGGAAGCTGTTCCTCTACGTCGGCATCTTCATCGCCGTGTTCGGCATGCGGCTGCTGCTGCCGATCGTCCTGGTCTCGGTGACGGCGCAGCTGTCCATCCCCGAGGTGTGGGACCTGGCGCTGTCGGACCAGGAGGCCTACGCCGAGAACGTCGAGGCCGCGGCCGAGGCGATCTACACCTTCGGCGGGATCTTCCTGCTGATGATCTTCCTGAACTTCCTCTTCGACGAGGAGCGGGAGATCCACTGGCTGTCGTGGCTGGAGCGGCCGCTGGCCAAGGCCGGCAAGCTGCCCTACCTCGCCATCGTCATCGCCCTGGCGGTCATCTACGTCGGCTCGCAGATCGCCGACGACGACAAGTACGCCACGGTGCTCATGTCCGGGCTCGCGGGCCTGTTCACCTACCTGCTCATCGGCGGGCTCAACGAGCTCATGGAGGCCCCGGAGACCGACGACGAGGACGACGACGTCACCCCGACCGGGCAGACGGCGGGCAACGGTGCCGGTGGCACCGCCACCAAGGCGGTCGCGGGCGCCGGTGCCGCCGCGTTCCTCTACCTCGAGGTGCTCGACGCGTCGTTCTCCTTCGACGGCGTCATCGGCGCGTTCGCGATCAGCAGCGACATCTTCATCATCGCGCTGGGCCTGGGCATCGGCGCCTTCTGGGTGCGGTCGCTGACCATCTACATGGTCGACAAGGGCACCCTCGACGAGTACCGCTACCTGGAGCACGGCGCGATGTGGGCCATCGGCTTCCTCGCCGCGATCATGATCCTCGAGCTGCGGTTCCACATCAGCGAGTACGTCACCGGCCTGACCGGCCTGCTGTTCATCGTCGCCGCCGTGATCAGCAGCATCGTCGTCTCGCGGCGTGAGCGCGCCGAGGTCGCGGCCGCCGACCGGCCGGGCGAGCGCGACGAGGTGCCCGCCGGCCAGAGCTGACCGCAGGTCACCCAGCGGCCCCGGGGCGCCCGCCCCGGGGCCGCCGCGCGTCGCGGCGGGTGGCCTACCGCGGGGCGGGGGAGCCGGATACGGTCCGCCCGGTTCCCGTCCCCGCACCGAGAGGTCCGTCGTTGGCACAGCTCACCGCCCAGAAACGCGTCCTGCACGCCGACCTGCACGGGGACCGCATCCGGGCCGCCAGCGGCTCGATGGTCGCCTTCGAGGGCAACGTCGACTTCAAGAGCTCCGGGATGGGCGGGGGCGGCGGCATGCGCGCCGCCCTCAAGCGGGCCGTCGCCGGCGAGAGCATCTCGCTGATGGACTGCACCGGGCACGGCCGCGTGTACCTCGCCAAGGACGCGATGGACGTGCTCGTCGTCGACCTCGCCGGCGACACGCTCACCGTGGAGAGCGAGCACATCCTCGCCCACACCGAGCACCTGCGCCTCGACGTCCAGTTCTCCGGCCTGCGCGGCGTGACCAGCGGCCAGGGCCTGGCCACCACGACCGTCACCGGGCAGGGCCAGGTCGCGATCGTGTCCGAGGGCCCGGTCATGGCGCTGGAGGTCGCGCCCGGCACGGACCTGGTGGTCGACCCCGACGCCTACGTCGGCTCCCGCGGCCAGCTGTCGATGAACCTGGTCAGCGGCGTCTCGTGGAAGTCCCTCGTCGGTGAGGGCTCCGGCGAGCCCTTCTCCCTCCGCTTCACCGGGCACGGCCTGGTGCTCGTCCAGTCCTCGGAGCGCTGAGCCGTGCCGTTCGAGACCGTCAACAGCAAGGTCGTGCGCGCGCACGTCGGCCCGGCCGACCCGGTGCTCGCCCGCCGCGGCGCGATGCTTGGCTACTCCGGGCAGGTCACCTTCCGCCCGGTGCACGGCCAGGGCCGCGGCATCGGCGGCATGGTCGGCGCGGCGATGTCGGGGGAGTCCAACCCGATGATGGCCACCGAGGGCAGCGGCCAGGTGCTCTACGGCTACAAGGGCATGCACGTCACCGTCCTCGAGCTCGACGGCGGCGCCCCGCTGGTCTGCGAGGCCGACCGGCTGCTCGCGCACGACGCGAACCTGCAGACCAGCGTGCAGTTCCTCGGCTCCGGCGGGCTGAGGTCCGCGATCGGCGGCGCCATGACCGGGCAGGGCCTGTTCACCACCAACGTCCACGGCCGCGGGTCGGTCGCGCTGCTCGCCCACGGCGGCGCCTTCCCCCTGCAGCTGGGCGGGCAGCAGGTCGGCGTCGACCCGCAGGCCTACGTCGGCCACGTCGGCCAGCTCTCCGTGGACCTCGCGGCCAAGGTGGGCCTCCGCGACGTGGTCGGCCGCGGCTCCGGCGAGGCCTTCCAGTTGAAGATCAGCGGCCACGGCACGGTGTACGTGCAGGCCAGCGAGCAGAAGTTCTGAGGACGGCGACCATGACCTACCCGCCGAACACCCCCTACGGCGGCGGCAACCCCTACGGCGGCCAGCCCCAGCCCGGGTACGGCCCGCCCCCGCAGCCCGGCTACGGACAGCCGGGGTACGGCCAGCCCGGGTACGGGCAGCCGCCCCACGGCGGCCAGCCGCAGCCCGGGTACGGGCAGCCGCCGCAGCCCGGCTACGGGCAGCCCCCGCCGCCCGGGTACGGCCAGCCCCCCGCCGGGCCGCCGGCCGGCGTGCCGAGCACGCTGACCGCGCAGTCGCTGCCCGACGACGACAACGTCAACCCCTACGTGTTCTGCATCGCGCTGAACGGCGAGTGGTTCATGAGCAAGGGCGCGATGCTCGCGTACTACGGCAACGTCCAGTTCGACGCCGTCAGCGAGTACTCCTCGGTGCAGGCGTGGGTGGCCCACCGGTTCTCCAGCCCGGTCTACGTGCAGGACTGGGTGGTCGCCCGGGGCCACGGCAAGGTGCTCATCGGGGACCGCGGGTTCGACCTGAACTCCTACGACCTCGACGACGGCAACCTGACGATCAAGGCGAGCAACCTCTGCGCGTTCTCCAAGGACCTGGAGCTCAAGCAGTCGATCGTCCCGGGCTTCGTCACCCTCATCGGGACGGGGAAGTTCATCGCCTCGTCCAACGGGCCGGTGATCTTCGTCGAGCCGCCGTTCCGGGCCGACCCCGAGGCGCTGCTCGGCTGGGCCGACTGCCCGGCGCCGTCGGTGCACCACGACGCCCAGTGGATGACGCAGAGCTTCCTCGGCGCGCTCACCGGTGCGCTCGGCCGCGCCTCGGGGGAGGAGCGGCAGTACGACTTCACCGGCAAGGGCACGATCCTGCTGCAGTCCTCCGAGATCGCGCGGGAGGACCCGGCGGTGCTGCGGCTGGTCGAGTCGCAGACCCAGCTGCTCACCGACAGCCAGGCCGGCTCGCTCGGCCAGCGGCTGGTCGCCCGCGCCCAGCAGCAGCACTGAGCGCTCCCCGGCCGGGGACCCGCGCGGGACCCCGGCCGGGGGTGACGACTGCACTACGCTCGGTGGGCCATGCGGCCCGCCGACCTCGCCCTGCTGCGGACGCCGGGGACGCCGGCCGTCTCGCCGGACGGGCGCATGGCCGTGGTCGCGGTCAGCCGCCCCCACCTGGACGCCGACGAGTACCGCGCCCAGCTGTGGGCCGTCCCCACCGACGGCTCCGCGCCGGCCCGCCCGCTGACCTCCGGCGCCCGCGACTCCGCCCCGGCGTTCTCCCCGGACGGCCGCTGGCTGGCCTACCTGTCGGCCGCACCCGGCGGGCACCCCCAGCTGCACCTGCTGCCCACCGCGGGCGGCGCCCCGCGCCGGCTCACCGACGCGCCGCTGGGCGCCGGCGCCCCGGTGTGGTCACCGGACTCCCGCCGGCTGGCCTGGGTGGCCCGCGTGCCCGAGGAGGGCCGCTACGGCACCGCCGACGACGTGCCGCCGGAGGCCGAGCCGCCGCGGCTGGTCACCCGGCTGCGCCACCGGGTCGACGACGTCGGGTACACCGCCGACCGCCCCAGCTGCGTGTTCGTCCTCGACCTGCCCGCCGACCCGCTCGACGACACCGGCGACCCGCCCGAGGCCCGGCAGCTCACCGACGGCCGCGGCGAGGACACCGACGTCGCCTGGTCGCCCGACGGCGGCACGCTCGCGTTCGTCTCCGCGCGGCACGCCCGAGCCGACCGCGACTGCGTCCGCGACGTCTGGCTGGTCCCGGTCGGCGGCGGCGAGCCGCGCCGGGTCACCCGCGGCCGCGGCGAGTGCCGGCTGCCGGCGTTCGACCCGGCCGGGACGTGGATCTACGTCACCGCCCGCCCGGACCTGGGCCCCGACGGGCTCGACGTCGCCGGGCGCGGGCTGACGCTGTGCCGGGTGCCGGCCGCCGGCGGCCCGCTGGAGGCCGTGCTCGACCCGCGGGACACCCACCGCGGCGACGAGACGCCGGCGACGGTGCTCAGCGGCGGAGCGGCGCTGGTCGGCGTCGAGCGGCGCGGCTCGGTGGCGCTGCTGCGGGTGCCCCTCGACGGCGGCGCGCCCGAGACGCTGGTCGAGGGGCCGTTCACCGTGCGCGGGGTCGCGGCCGGGGGCGGGGTCGTCGTCGCCACCGTGGCGCACGACCGGTCGGCGGGGGAGCTGGTGGCGATTACGCCCGGCCGGCGCCGGCTGCTCACCGGCTTCGGCGCCGCGCTCGGCGCCACCGGCCGGCTGCACCGCGGCACCGAGCGCACCGCCACGGCCCCCGACGGCGCCCCGGTGCACGGCTGGGTGACGACGCCGGAGGGCCCGGGCCCGCACCCGGTGCTGCTGCTGGTGCACGGCGGGCCGTTCACCCAGTACGGCTGGTCGCTGCTGGACGAGACGCAGGTGTACGTGTCGGCGGGCTACGCGGTCGTGCAGTGCAACCCGCGCGGCTCGTCCGGCTACGGGGAGGAGCACGCCCGCGCCGTCGTCGGGGCCTGGGGCGACCGGGACGCCGCCGACGTGCTGGCCTTCCTCGACGCCGCGCTGGCCGACCCGGCGCTGGACGCGGAGCGGGTCGGCGTCCACGGCGGCTCGTACGGCGGCTTCCTCACCGCGCTGCTGCTCACCCGCACCGACCGGTTCGCCGCCGCCGTCGTGGAGCGGGCGGTGACCGACCCGGCGTCGTTCGCCGGCTCCAGCGACATCGGCTGGTGGTACGCCGACGCGTACATGGGCACCGACCCGGTGAGCCCGCTGGCGCAGGCGGCGTCGATCCGCACGCCGACCCTCGTCGTCCACTCCGAGCGGGACGAGCGCTGCCCGGTGGAGCAGGGCCGGCGGCTGTTCGTCGCGCTGCAGCGGCAGGGCGTGCCCAGCGCGCTGCTGCTGTTCCCCGGCGAGGGCCACGAGCTGTCCCGCTCCGGCCGGCCCCGGCACCGGCTGGCCCGCTTCGAGCACCTGCTCGCCTGGTGGGACCGCTGGCTGCCGGGAGGCGGTCAGGCCGGCGGCAGCCGCGCCCCCTCGTCGGACACCACCAGCCGGCCGTCCACCCGGGTCGCCCGGAACACCGCGACGTGCCCGGGGGCCGCCGGGACCGGCAGCCCGCCGTCGATCTCGTAGCGCGAGTTGGTGACCTTGCGGCGGGTGCCGGCCGGGTCGTCGGGGCCCACCGGCGGCGCGTCCGGCCGCAGCACGACGACCACCTCGGTGCAGCCCGGGGGCCAGTCCCAGCGCAGCCGGTCGCCCCGCAGCACGACGCCGGTGACCGGCGGCAGGGAGGCGGCGGGGGGCCGCGGCCGGGCGTCCCCGCCGCGCGCCTCGGGTGCCGCGACGCCCAGCCGGGAGGCGACGACGACGTAGCCGGCGACCTCGCCGTACCCGCCGTCCTCCAGGGTGGTGACCGTGGTCGTGCCCACCACCTGGCGGGTGCCGTCCGGGCGCACCCGCAGCACCCGGTACTCGACCGGCCCGGGGGAGGCGGACGCCGTCCAGCGCACCTCGCGGGCGCCGCCGGGGGCCGGGGCGACGACGACGTCCGTGGCCGGCGCGACGCCCAGCGCGGCGAGCTCGGCCCGGGCGGCGGGGTGGTCGGCGACGGCGTCGAGGGCGGCCAGCAGCGCGTCCTCCCGGTCCCGGCCGGTGCAGGCCGGGGCGAGGACGGCGTCGGCCAGCGCCAGCGCCTCCCGCGACCGCCGGAGCAGCTCGGCGGCGTCCTCCCCGCCCGGGCCCGGGACGTCGGCGGCCGTGGCGACCAGCTGCTCGAGCGCGGCGGCGGCCGCCGCGTGGCGCCGGGCGGCGAGGGCCGGGCCCACGCCGCGCCAGGCGGCGCCGGCGCGGGCGGCGACCTCGGCCGCCTCGTCGCGCACGGCACGGATCGGCGGGAGGAGCTCGCCGGCCGCGGACAGCGCTGCATCGGCGTGCCGGCGGGCGGCGGCGGGCCGCCCGTCCCGCAGCGCGGCGCGGGCCGCGGACACCTCCGCCTGCCACTCGGCGCGGCCGGGCACGCGGGCCGGCGGCGGCGCGGGCACGTCCCCCATGGCGCCCGCCTCGCGGGCCAGCCCGGTGACGACGGCGGCCGCGCGCTGCGGGTCGAGGCCGGCGGCCTGCGCCTCCTGCAGGAGCAGGTACGCGTCGGCGGGGGTGAGCCGGTCCTCGACGAGCACGGCCGCCGTGACGCGAGGGCGCAGCGCGGCGCGGACGTCGTCGGCGAGGGCGTCGAGGTAGACGGCGGGGTCGCCGTCGACGAGCAGCGTGCCGGCGGCGGCGAGCAGGTCGTCGACGAGCGCCCGCCGCCGGTCGGGGCGGCGCTGCCGGTTGACCACGAGCAGGGCGTCGCGGCGCCGGCGGACCGTCTCGCGGTCGGCGGTCGAGGGCAGCTCCAGCAGGGCGTGCAGGCTGGGCACGCGGGCGCCCTCGATCCGGCCGAGCTCCTCGAGGCCGTCGCGGACCTGCCGCAGCACCACCGCGGCGTCGGCCGGTTCCGCGGGCGCCGCCGGGGCCTCGGCGCCGAGCAGCCGGTGCCCGCGCAGCCGGGCCTCGAAGGCGGCGTCGTCGAGCCCGGCCGCGGCGGCCATCCCGCGCAGGCCGGCGACCTTGTCGGCCGGCACCCCGCCGAAGCGCTCGACCAGCCGCTCCAGCGCGGCGTCGAGCGCCGCGAAGCGGGCGGCCTCCCGCCGCTCCCGCTCGGCGCGGGTCTGCCCGGCCAGCCACTGCCGCCCGCCCGGGGTGCGCAGCTGCGCGGCGAGCGCGTCGTGGGACCGCAGCAGCGCGGTCACCAGCCCGCGGTACTTGGGGTGGTCGCGCTGCTTCTGCCAGAACGCCCAGACGTCGTCGACCCGGCGGGCGACCTCGTCGTCGGTCAGCGATCCCGCGGCCTCCAGCGGGAGGTCGTAGACCTCGAAGGGGTCGGTCGCATCGGGGCCGCCGCGGCGCTCGATGGCGGCGAGGACCCGCTTGCGGTAGCCGTTGCCGTCGAAGGGAGGCAGCACGGGTCAGTCCTGCCGGCGGCGGACCCGGCCGACCTGCGCGCGCTCGCGGGCGACGTCGGCCTGGCTCAGCGCCGCGCCGGTCCCCACGCGCACGGTGAGCGGCCGGTCGGCCAGCCCCTCGTGCAGCGCGGTCAGCTCGAGGATGCCGTCGAAGCCCATCCGCAGCACGACCTTGATCTCGGTGCCGGCGGGGTACCCGGGCGGGATGTCCTCGATGGAGGCCTCGGCGAGCAGCTTGGCGTCCTCGGGGCGGGCGGACTCGGCGCCGCCGCCCTGCTCGACCACCCGGATGGTGACCACCCGCTGGTCGTCGTGGACGGTGCCGAACGAGCGGCGCACGGCCACCGGCAGCCGGTCGTCGCGGTGCACGAGGAAGACCGCCGACGGCTCGCCGAACCGGTCCAGCGCCAGGACGCCGAAGCCGCGGGAGACGGTGTTGAGGACCTGGATCTCCACCGTGCGCCGCACCTGCGCCGCGGACAGGCCCACGGCGTCGCCGAGGCGGGCACAGGCGGCGTCGACGTCGGCGGGGGCGGCGTACTCCAGCGGCGTGCCGTCGCGCAGCTGCCCGCGGGTGACCAGGTCGGCGGTGAGCAGCCGCTCCAGCTGCTTCTTGCGGCCGTAGACGGCGGCGCCCCTGGCGACGGCGAGGTCGGGGTCGTGCACCTCAGCGGGCACGCCGAGCTCGGCGGTCAGCCGCCGCGCGACGGCGGGCATCCGGGTCGAGCCGCCGACCAGCAGCACCCGGTCGATCCGCTCGACGCCGCGGGCGCGGGCCGCCGCGACCGCCGCGCGGGTCAGCTCCATCGTGCGGTCGAGCAGGCCCGCGGTGAGCCGCTCGAACTCCGCGCGGGTCACCGGCACGTCCACCCGGCGGCCGTCGTGCTCGACCGGCACGACGACGGACTCGCGGACGCTGAGCTCGCGCTTGGCCCGCTCGGCGGCGAGCACCAGCGCCTGGCCGCCGGCGCCGTCGTCGAGCGGGTCCTCGGCGTCGGGGTGGGCGGCGAGGAAGGCGCGCGACAGGTGGACGGCGAGCTTCTCGTCCCAGTCGGCGCCGCCGAGCTCGTGGTCGCCGTCGGTGGCGACCACGGCCAGCCGCCGGTCGGCCAGCTCCACGACCGCGACGTCGACGGTGCCGCCGCCGAGGTCGTAGACGAGCGCGACCTCCTCGAGGTGCCCGGCCGGCCCGCCGCCGTCGAGGCGGGCGAAGCCGTAGGCCAGCGCGGCCGCCGTCGGCTCGTTGATGACGTCGAGGACGGTGAGGCCCGCGTACTCGCCGGCCAGCCGGGTGGCCCGCCGCTCCTCGTCGCCGAAGTAGGCGGGCACGGTGATGACGACGTCCTGCACCGGGCCCTGCGTGGAGAAGCTCGTCTCGCTGACCAGCGCCTTGAGCACCAGGCTGCTGACCGCGGGCGCCGACCAGGACCGGCCGTGGCTGACGAACCGCCACGTGCTGTCGCCCATGCGCCGCTTGACCAGCGTGCAGACGTCGTCGGGCCGGGCGCGGGCCAGGACGCGGGCGCGCTCGCCGGTGACGTAGTCGTCGGGGCCGACGAACAGCACGACGCTGGGCAGCGTCGGGGCGCCGTCGAGGAGGGGGACGACCCGCGCGGCGCCGTCGTCGTCGACCTGCGCCAGGCAGCTGTACGTGGTGCCCAGGTCGATCCCGTACACGGCAGAGGAGGGCGAGGGGACACCGCGCGGCATGGGCCGGAGGGTAGCGGCGCCGCATAGGGTCAGGAGGACGTGTCCGCCGCTCAGAGCGCAGGTCGGCCCGGTCGGGCGAACCTGCGGGGAGGCCTCCCTTGGTCGACTACACGAAGCGCCCGAAGTCCCCGCCGCCGCAGCCGGAGACCCCTCCGGCGCCGCCGCAGCCGCCGCCGTACCAGCCCCCGCAGCCGCCGCCGGGGCAGCCCTACGGCCAGCCGCCGCACCAGGGGCAGCCGCCCTACCCGCCGCCGGGCCAGTACCCGCCGCCCGGGCAGCCGCCGTACCCGCCGCCGGGCCAGCCGTACGGGCAGCCGCCGTACCAGGGGCAGCCCCCGTACCCGCCGCAGGGCCAGCCGCCGTACCCGCCCCCGGGTCAGCCCCCGTACGGCCAGCAGTACGGGCAGCAGCCCCCGGCCCCGCGGCAGCAGGGCGGGGTCAACATGAACAAGGTGTCGCTGACCAAGTCGGCGCCGTCGGTCTCGCTGACGAAGACGGCCGGCACCACCGGCGTGCTGCGGGTCAACCTGAACTGGAACTCCCGGCCCGGGGGCGGCGGCGGGGGCGGCGGCTTCCTCAAGCGGCTGGCCTCGGCCGCCGGCGGCGGGGCGATCGACCTGGACCTCGGCTGCCTCTACGAGTACGCCGACGGCTCCAAGGGCGTCATCCAGGCGCTGGGCAACGCCTTCCGCGGGCAGCACACGCTGGGCAACGGCGGGTCGATCGTGTGGCTGGACGGCGACGACCGGTCGGGCGCCAACAGCGGCGGCGAGAACCTGATGATCGACCTGCAGCACACGCAGCTGATCCGCCGGATCCTCGTGTTCGCGCTCATCTACGAGGGCGTGCCGAACTGGGGGCAGGCCGACGCCGTCGTCACGATGTTCCCGGCGAACGGGCCGCAGATCGAGGTGCGCCTGGACGAGCACGACCCGCGCGCCCGCATCTGCGCGATCGCGATGATCGAGAACCAGGGCGGCCAGCTCGTCGTCAACCGCGAGGTGCGCTATGTGCACGGCGGCCAGGACGTGCTCGACCGCACCTACGGCTGGGGCATGGACTGGACGCCCGGCCGCAAGTGAGCCGCCGGTCCCGCGCGTAGCCCCGCTCCTGGGGTGCTCCTCGTCCTCCGGGGGTCCTGCGGGACCCCCGGAGG
>NZ_JBJGZC010000029.1:0-59463 GCF_054050315.1 Geodermatophilus sp. SYSU D00867
GCCGGAAGTGGAAGCGCCGCAAGGCGTGGAGCTGACCGGTACTAACAGGCCGAGGGCTTGACCACACACCTTCCTGCCAACACACAACAGGTGTGCACCACGCGTCCACTGTGCAGTTCTGAACGCAGCCAACCCCCCCACCTCCGGCGGTATCCGGAGTGGGCCGGGGCGACGTTCACAGTGTTACGGCGGCCATGGCGAGAGGGAAACGCCCGGATCCATTCCGAACCCGGAAGCTAAGCCTCTCAGCGCCGATGGTACTGCCCCGGAGACGGGGTGGGAGACTAGGACGCCGCCGGACAACCATTCAGGAAGGGCCCCCCACCACCACGGTGCGGGGCCCTTCCGGCATTCCCCAGAAGAGCACGGGGTAGGACCGCGTGGCTGCAATGGCTTTGCTGTTGCGTCCTGACGAAACCCTCGCCGATGTCCTCAGACGAGGACGCGCCGGCCGTGGACGGGGTCCGCGGCCTCGGCCGCGAGCAGGATCCGCCGCGCGGGCCGGTACCGGCCCTCCCGCAGGCTGCGCGCCCGGGCCGGGTCGGTGGCTGCCTGCTGGGCGGCGGCCGCGAGCAGGTGCTGGTTCTCGGCCAGCTTGACCAGGCGGCCGAGCGGGTGCGCCGCACACCGCCGGATGAGGCCGGCGATGTAGGGCTCGCCCGGACGGGGCGTCACGGCGTCGATCGCCTCGACGACGACCGCCGGGACACCCAGGGCGAGCAGCCGGGGCAGGTCGTAGCGGCGGGCGGGATCGGGATGGTCCGCGGTCGTCCGGGCGACGTCCTGCAGCACGCCGGCCATCTCCGCCTCCGGCCCGTACGGCCGCAGCGACTCGGCGATCGGTCGCAAGCGCGCCAGGTAGAGGTCCCGGCCGTGCTCGTCGGTCTGCCCCTCGTGGGCGGCCAGGGCGAGGAGGTGGGCGTCGGGAACGGTGAACGCCACGGGTCCGAGGCTAGGCGGTGCCCGGCGCGCCGGGTCCCCGTGCGGGCCGTGTCGGTCGGCGCTCCGACGGGATCACAGCCGCACGTGGTCGACGGAGCCCGCCCGGACCCGCGCTCGAGGCAGCGGGCCCGGGCGAGCCGGGCGCCGGGACGGTGCCGGCCCCGGGGTCAGGGACCGCGGAGCCGGCACCGTCCCGGTCAGAACGGCGGCTCCTCCTCGGCGAAGCCGCCGACCGGCGCCGCGGCCCAGGGATCGGGCGAGCTGCCCCGGCCGGCACCGTTGCGGACCTCCCGGGGACCCTGTCCGCCACCGGGACCCCCACCGGGACCGTCCCCGGAGCGGGCAACCTTGGCGACGGTCGCCGTCGCGTACCGCAGCGACGGGCCGATCTCGTCGACCTCGAGCTCGATGACGGTGCGCTTCTCGCCCTCCTTGGTCTCGAAGGACCGCTGCTTGAGGCGCCCCTGCGCCATGACCCGGGAGCCGCGGGTCAGCGACCCCGCGACGTTCTCGGCCATCTGGCGCCAGCAGCTGCAGCGCAGGAAGAGCGCGTCGCCGTCCTTCCACTCCTGGGTCTGGCGGTCCAGGGTGCGGGGGGTCGAGGCGATGGTGAAGTCGGCAACCGCCGCTCCCGAGGGCGTGAAACGCAGCTCAGGGTCGCTGGTCAGGTTGCCGATGACGGTGATGACAGTGTCGCCGGCCATGATCCGGTCCTCCGTGTTGTCAGTGCATCGCTCAGGTGAGCGTCCGGAGGTTACGAGCACCGTCCGACAGTTCCGTGCGCTCCGCGGATTTCGTCATCGGGTGGTGTGACGATCGGGGGGGACGGCGGAGCAGCGAGGGGACGGCGAGTGGCAGAGGCGCGGACGGGGGCGGTCCTGGAGGCGACGCTGGAGCGGATCACGTTCGCGAACGCCCAGACCGGCTACACCGTGGCCCGGGTCGACACCGGGCGCGGAGGTGACCTGGTCACCGTGGTGGGCTCGTTGCTCGGCGCCCAGCCGGGGGAGACGCTGCAGCTGCGCGGTCGCTGGGGCGCGCACCCCCAGTACGGCCGCCAGTTCCAGGTCGAGGACTACACGACCGTGCTGCCGGCCACGGTGCAGGGCATCCGGCGCTACCTCGGCTCGGGGCTGGTCAAGGGGATCGGCCCGCGCCTGGCGGCGCAGATCGTCGACCACTTCGGGGCCGACGCGCTGCGGGTGATCGAGGAGCAGCCGGCCCGGCTGGCCGAGGTGCCCAAGCTCGGCCCCAAGCGCACCCGGCTGATCACCGAGGCCTGGGAGGAGCAGCGGGCCATCAAGGAGGTGATGGTCTTCCTGCAGGGCGTCGGGGTCTCCACCTCGCTCGCCGTGCGCATCTACAAGCAGTACGGCGGCGCCTCGATCGGCGTCGTCCGCACGGAGCCCTACCGCCTGGCCGCCGAGGTCTGGGGCATCGGCTTCAAGACGGCCGACACGATCGCCGCCGCGGTCGGCATCCCGCACGACAGCACCCAGCGGGTGGAGGCGGGCCTGCAGTTCGTGCTCTCGGAGGCGACCGGGCAGGGCCACTGCTTCCTCCCCGAGCCGGAACTCATGGCCCGCGCGGTCGAGATGCTGCAGGTCCCCGCCGACCTGGTGCGCCACTGCCTGGCCCTGCTGGTCGCGGACCAGGGACTGATCCGCGACGAGCTGCCCGGCGCGCACGGCGCCCCGCCCACCGTGGCCCACTACCTCGTCCCCTTCCACCGGGCCGAGGTCTCCCTCGCCGCCGGGCTGCGGAGGCTGGCCACCGCGGCCGAGGACCGCATGCCGGCCTTCGCCACCGTCGACTGGGACGCCGCGCTGGCCTGGCTGCACCGGCGCACCGGCGTCGAGCTCGCGCCCGGCCAGCGGGACGCCGTCCGGCTGGCCCTGACCGAGCGGCTCGCCGTCCTCACCGGCGGACCCGGCTGCGGCAAGAGCTTCACGGTGCGCTCGATCGTCACCCTCGCGAAGGCCAAGGGCGCGCGGATCGTGCTGGCGGCACCGACCGGCCGGGCGGCGAAGCGGCTCACCGAGCTGACCGGGGTCGAGGCGGTGACCGTCCACCGGCTGCTGGAGCTGCGCCCCGGCGGCGACGCCGCCTACGACCGGGACCGGCCGCTCGACGCCGACCTGGTCGTCGTCGACGAGTCCTCGATGCTGGACCTGCTGCTGGCCAACAAGCTGGTGCGGGCGGTCCCGCCGGGCGCGCACCTGCTCCTGGTCGGCGACGTCGACCAGCTGCCGTCGGTCGGCGCCGGCGAGGTGCTGCGCGACCTGCTCGCCGAGGGCACCCCGGTGCCGCACGTGCGCCTGACGCAGGTCTTCCGGCAGGCCAGCCGGTCCGGCGTGGTGACCAACGCCCACCGGATCAACGCCGGCACCCCGCCGCAGGTGCAGGGCCTCGACGACTTCTTCCTGTTCCCCACCGACGACGCCGAGGAGGCCGCCCGGCTCACCGTGGACGTCGTCACCCGGCGGATCCCGGCCCGGTTCGGCCTCGACCCGCGCCGCGACGTCCAGGTGCTCACCCCGGTGCACCGCGGCCCCGCCGGGGCCGCCGGGCTCAACGAGCTGCTGCAGGAGGCGCTCACCCCGGCGCGGCCCGACCGCGCGGAGAAGCGTTTCGGCGGGCGGGTGTTCCGCGTCGGGGACAAGGTCACCCAGGTCCGCAACGACTACGACAAGGGCCGCAACGGCGTCTTCAACGGCACCCAGGGCGTCGTCACCGCGATCGACCCGGTGGACCAGAAGGTCACCGTGGTCACCGACGAGGACGAGGCGATCGAGTACGACTTCGCCGAGCTCGACGAGCTGGTGCACGCCTACGCGGTCACCGTGCACCGCTCGCAGGGCAGCGAGTACCCGTGCGTCGTCGTCCCGCTGACCACCAGCGCCTGGATGATGCTGCAGCGCAACCTGCTCTACACCGCGGTCACCCGGGCCAAGCAGCTCGTCGTGCTGGTCGGCTCGCCCCGGGCGCTGGCCCAGGCCGTGCGGGCCGCCGGCTCCGGGCGCCGGCACACCGCCCTCGCCCACCGGCTGCGCGGCCGGGTGTCCTCCGACGACGGCCCGGACCAGGACTGACGCGGTTCCCGGGACGGGGTGTCAAGTCGACACGCCGTTTTGTCGGTACCCCTCCGTAGGTTCGGGATCGACATCTTCCCCGTGTCATCAAGGAGTCCGACATGGCCGTCCCTGGCCTCAAGACCCGCAAGCCCACCGGCCGCGTGCCGTGGCCGTGCATCCTCCTCGAGGGCGAGGAGAAGGCAGGAAAGAGCTGGGCGCTGGCCCAGTTCAGCAGCAGTGACCGGATCGGCGCGCTCTACTGGATCGACCTCAACGAGGGCGCCGGTGACGAGTACGGCGCGATCCCCGGTGCGAGGTACCAGCTCATCGAGCACGACGGCTCCTACGCCGCGGTGCTCGCCGCCGTCCAGGCGGTCAAGGCCGAGGCCCGCCGCGCCTCCGACGCCGGCGAGCCCCCGGTCGTGCTCGGCATCGACACCGGCTCGGCGATCTGGGACGGCCTCAAGGACTGGGCCAGCGAGCGCGCCGCGAAGTCCGCCCGCAACCGCGAGTTGCTCAAGCGCGACCCCAACGCCGAGGTGACCATCAGCCAGAACCTGTGGAACGACGCCGGCGCCCGCTGGCGCAAGCTGCAGACCGAGCTGCTCACCTTCCCGGGGATCGTCGTCGTGACCGCCCGCGGCAAGGAGGTCACCGAGGTCGACAGCAACGGCCGCCCGATCGAGGGGCAGAAGACCTGGTCGGTGCAGACCCACCGGGAGTTCCCGTACGCGGCGAGCGTGTGGATGCGGCTGCGCCGCGGCCGCCGGCCGCTGATCGTCGGCGCGCGCAGCGTGCACGTGGGCATCAAGCCCAACGACGACCCGGCCCGCGAGGTCACCGACCCGAAGGCCTCCGGCCGGCTGCTGGAGTGGCTGGTGTTCGACGCGCTCAAGTGCGACCCGGGCACCGCGCACGTGCGCGACCTCGTCTCCTTCCACGGCGGCGGGCTGCTCGACCACGAGCGCACCGAGGAGGCGCAGCAGGCCCGCCCGGCCGCCCGGGCCGGCGGGCGGGGCGAGCCGGACGCCGCCGACCTGGTCGCGCGGATCGACGACGCCCGCGACGACGACGAGCTGCGCGCGGTCTGGACCGAGGCCAACCGCAACGGCCTGCTGCAGGCCGACGTCCCCACCGCCGGCGGCTCGTACACGGTCGCGGAGCTGATCCGCGCCCGGCACGAGCAGCTGGTCGAGGCGTCGGTGGAGGCCCACCCCGCCGGCCGGCGCCGGGTCGCGGCCGGCGACCCGTCGGTCCCGCAGACGCCCGCCGCGGTGCTGCAGGCCGCCCAGGCCGCGGCGGCGGCCGCGCAGGCCGCCGTCTCGGCGCCCCGGCCCGACGCCGAGGAGGCCGCGCCGGCGAACCCGCTGCTGGAGTCCTCGCCGACCCCGGACGACCCGCGGGAGCGGCGGAACACCGCGGCCCGCCGGGGCGTGCTGGCCAGCCTGGAGAGCCTGGGCGTGACCGACGAGCAGATCGGCGCCCGGTTCGGCCGGTCCGTCGAGCACGTGGCCACCAAGCGGCTGACCGCACTGGTGCGCGCGGTCATCGCCGAGCGCCGGGACGGCGACGACGGTCGTGCGGACGTCGCCTGAGCCGCGGGACGGAGCGGGGCCGGTCCACCCGGCCCCGCTCCGCCGCCGCCTCCTCCGGGAGGCGGGACGGTGACCGCCGTGCTGCCCGCGCGCCCCAGCGCCGCCGAGCGGCGGGCCGCGCCCAGCCTGGCCGCGGCGGTCCGGGACCTCGACAGCCGCCGGGCCCGCTCCCGGCAGCGGATGATCGGCGCCTCCGAGGTCGGCGAGTGCCGCCGCCGGGCGGCCTACCGGATCGCCCGCCGCCGCCCCACCAACGCCCGCGCCGGGCTGCAGGCCTTCATCGGCACCGAGCTGCACCGCGGGGTGCTCCGGGCGCTGCGCCGCCAGTACGGCGGGCTGACCGAGGTGGGCCTGCGGGGCGAGCAGGTCAAGGGCCGCTGCGACTGGTGGCACGAGCCGGTGGTGGAGGACCTCAAGACGACGTCGCGGTTCGGCTTCGAGCGGGTCCTCACCCGCGGCGTGCCGGTCCGGCACTGGTTCCAGGTGGCCCTCTACGGGTGGCTGCTGCGCACCGGGCAGACCGCCGACCGGCGGCTGCCGTCGGGGGACGGGCAGGACGTCGAGGGCCTGCGGATCCGCTACCTGTCCCGCGACTCCGGCGAGGACGTCGTCTTCGAGGCCGACCACGACCCGGCGCTGACCGCCGAAGCGCTCATGTGGCTGACCGACGTCTACGCCACCGTGGAGGAGGACGGCGTCGACGCCGTCCCGCGCGACGGGTTCGGGCCCGGCGTGGACGGGATGTGCGACTGGTGCCCGTTCCTCGACCTGTGCTGGGGGCCGCCGGTGGACCCCGAGACGGAGGGCGAGGTGTCCCGCCAGTCCCGGCTGACGGTCACCGACGCCGACTACGTGGAGGCCGTCCACGACTACGACGCCTGGCGGGCGGCGGAGAACGAGGCGCGGCGCCACAAGGAGTTCGCCCGCGAGCGGCTGCGGGGCCGCTCCGGGCCGGCCGGCGACCTGCACTGCGAGTGGTCCGGCGGCGGGATGCGCACGCAGGTCGACAAGGACGCCGCGGTCGAGCGGCTGGCCGAGCTCGGCGAGGTCGTGCCCACCCGGCGCACCCGCAGCGCGTCCACGATCCGGGTCACGCGGAACGGGATCCGGCCCGACTGAGGACCCGGTGGCGCGACGTCACCCCTCGGGTGCACCATCGAACACACGTTCGAAGAACATCCCGGAGGCACTGATGACCACCGTCCCGACGTCCCACCTGTCCGCCGGGGAGCCGGTCCTGACCGGCGACGTCATCGGCACCGACTTCGGCCTCCCGCTCGTCCGGCCGGTCAAGACCGCCCGCGGGGGCCGGGTCCGGGTGGTGCGCTCGCGCTGCCGGGCGCACGGCGGCGTCGTCGTCTGGTTCACCGACGGCACCAAGACCCCGCCGCTGCACGGGCGCACCGGCTGGATCCTCGCCGAGCCGGGTCCGGGGGCGCCGGCGCAGGACGTCGCCTGAGGCTCACACCCACGCGGTGCGCCGCAGCGGGGGCGGCGCGCCGCCGGGCCGCTGGGCGAGCACCTGGTCGACGCCCATGGTGCCCGCCTCGAACGCCAGGGCACACGCCGCCATGTACAGCCGCCACACCCGGGCGCGCCCTTCGCCGGCGGCGGCCACCGCCTCGTCCCAGTGCCGCTCCAGCCGGGCGACCCAGGCGCGCAGGGTCAGGGCGTAGTGCCGGCGCAGCGCCTCCACGTCGAGCACCTCCAGGCCGGCGTCCTCCAGCGCGCCGACGGTCTCCGCCAGGCCCAGCAGCTCCCCGTCGGGGAAGACGTAGCGGGCGATGAACGAGTCCGGGTCCGGCCGCCACCGCCCGTCGCGCCATGCGATGGCGTGGTTGAGCAGCCGGCCGCCGGGGCGCAGCAGGTCGCGCAGGTGCGCGGCGTACCCGGGCATCTGCTGCCGGCCGACGTGCTCGGCCATCCCGATCGAGGCGATCGCGTCGAACGGCCCGTCGGTGACCTCGCGGTAGTCCTGCACCCGCACCTCGACCCGGCCGGCCAGGCCCGCCTCCGCGACCCGCTCGCGCGCCAGGGCGGCCTGCTGGGCGGACAGCGTGACCCCGACGACGTCGGCGCCGTACCGGCGCGCGGCGTGCAGCGCCAGGCCGCCCCACCCGCAGCCCACGTCGAGCACGCGCATCCCGGGCCGGAGCCCGAGCTTGCGGCAGACCAGGTCGAGCTTGGCCTCCTGGGCGGCGTCGAGGCCGGTGCGCTCGTCGATCCACACCGCGCAGGAGTAGACCAGCGTGGGCCCGAGGACGAGGGCGTAGAAGTCGTTGCCGACGTCGTAGTGGTGGGCGATCGCGGCGGCGTCCCGGCCGCGGGAGTGGCGGAGCCCGGTCCCGCCGACGCGGGCCTCCTCCGCCGGCGGGGCCGGCGGCGGCCCGACGGCGCCCAGCCGGGCGGCGGTGCGCAGCAGCGCCCAGCGCGCGGACGGGCGCAGCGGCGGGGCCGGTTCCCCCTGTCCCCACGTCGCGAGCACGCCTAGCGCGGTGAGGGTGGCGAACACGTCGCCGGGGACGTCGATGTCGCCGGCGACGTAGGCGCGGGCCAGGCCGAGCTGGACCGGCGACCACAGGACCCGGCGGAACGCCCGCCGCGAGCGGACGACGACCACCGGTGCGCCCGCCGGGCCGGTCTCGCTGCCGTCCCAGGCCCGCAGCCGGACGGGCAACCCGTCGGCGCCGAGGAGCGTCGCCAGCGCGTGCGCCGCCCGGGGCGCCACCTCCCTCGTGCCCATGTCGGCTCCTCTCGCCGCGGCCACGTCGCCTGCGCCTCCCCCCGTGCAGGAGGCACCGTGCCAGCGGACCGCCCCGTCCCGCACCGGGTTCGACCACGCCGGGCGGGCCGCCCGTCCGGGCCGGTCAGCGCGCGGACCGGGCCGAGGAGGCGCCGCGCCTGCCGCCGGGCCGCGGGGCCGGGACGGCGGAGGTCCGCAGGGGGAGCTGTACGAGGTAGGCGTCCACCGCCGCGTCCCTGCCCTTGAGCTGCAGTCCCGTCACCGGCACGAGGTCGACCGCGCCCGGCAGCTGGTCGCGCGTCCCGGTGCCGACCAGGACGCCGCCGACCGGGGCGTGCTGCTGCAGCCGGGCCGCGACGTTCACGGTGTCCCCGACGGCGGGGTAGACCAGGTAGCCGCTGCCGCCCATCTCGCTGAACACGACCGGGCCGCTCTCGACGCCGATCCGCAGCCCCGGCCAGTCGGGGTGCTCGGCGCGGATCCGCGCCACCTCCGCCTGCAGCGCCGCGGCCGCCTCCACCGCGCGCAGTGCGTGGTCGGGCTGGTCCCCGGCGCGGTTGAACGTGGCGAACACGCCGTCGCCGGCGAACTTCTCCACCTCGCCGCCGAACCTCCGGGAGATCAGCGGCGCGGCCCGCTCGTAGTAGGCCCGCAGCATGGCCGCGACCTCCACCGCGTCGCGCCGGGCGGTGAAGGTGGTGAAGCCCGCCAGGTCGCCGACCAGGACGGACACCTCGCCGCGGTGCTCGCGCGTCGTCGGCAGGTAGAGGGTGCGGAAGCGCTCGTCGCGCCACTCGCGCCGCGCGGCGGCGAAGACCAGGAGGTAGGCGATGACGATCAGCGCGTGCCACACCCACCAGGCGGGGTGCCACTTGCGCTCGCCGGCCAGCGCCACGCCCACCAGGGCCTCCGCGAGCAGGCCGTAGCAGGCCACGACGCTGAAGAGCAGCAGCCCGAAGTGGCTCCGGTTGACCCACCAGAGGCGGACCGCCGCCAGCAGGTAGAGGAGCGCGCCGACCGCCGCGGCCGCCGTGAGCGCGACGTGCTCCCCGCCCTCGGCGCTCACCTGCTGCAGCGGCGGCCACTCGGCCACCGACCACAGCCCCCAGACGACGATCGACCCGAGGACGGCGCCGCGCAGCGCCCGCCGGTGGCGCGCCACCCACGCCTCGGCCGGGGGCCGAGCGTCCACCAGCGCCGAGGCCGCGGCGAAGGGGGCGGCGACGAGCAGCCCGGTCGTGATGGCGACGGTGAAGCCGGGCAGCGCGTCGTGGGTGAGCACGTGCTGGGTGCCGACGGCGTGCAGCGCCATGAAGCCGCTGGTCGCGAGGAACGCCAGGGACAGGAGCAGGACGCGGGCGTCCCCGCGCCGGCGGGCCGCCTCCCCGGCGACCAGCGACAGGCTGGCCGCCACGGCCCCGACGGTCAGGAAGACGGAGAAGTGCAGCGCCGGCCCGGTCCAGTGCAGCCCCTCGAAGTCGCTGCGCAGCAGGAACACCAGCCCGACCAGGGGGAGGGCCATCGCGACCAGCAGCATCGCCGCGACCGTCGGCCGGCGTCCGTGGACGGCGATCAGGTGGGCGAGGGTGCCGGGTGTGGTCCGCCCCGCGCCCGCGAGTGCCGGGGCGACGTCCTCCCGGCGGTGACGGAGTGGGGACCCGGTCGCGGGGTCGCGGTGCCGGCCGCTCACCGCACCTCCCCGGGACGGGCACGAGGACGGCTGCGCCGCGGGGGCTCCTCCCGGAGCCGGCGGCGTGCGCTCCCGGCCGACGTGGCCGGTGCCGAGGCCACGGAGGGCAGTGTGCTCCCGGGAAGGGGGCGGGCACCAGCACCGCGGTACCCGCCGTCGACCGGAGCCGCCGGTCAGTGCACCCGGCGGCTGCGCACCTAGCGGCCCGTCCGGTCGCGGTAGCGGGCGGCGCGCCGGGCCGCCGCGGCCTGGCGGCGCTGCCGGTCGCGCTGCTCGCGCGCCTCCCACCGGGCCTCGCGGTGGGCGGCGGCGGTGCCGACCGGGTAGCCGGCCTTGACCACGCGGTTCTCGGTCGCCTCCACCATGTAGGCCAGCGAGTAGACCATCCCCAGCGCGATGCCCCCGCCGGCCGCCGCCAGCCGCAGCCCCCAGCCGGCCGGCAGCAGCAGCATGACCAGGGCGATGGGGACCGCCATCTGCACGAGGCTGCGCACGACGTGGCGCGCCCACCAGGTGCTCGTCGTCGTGTCGAACAGGACCCAGCCGCGGTTGCGCCGGGGGAGTCCGCCGCCGAGGGCGTACCACAGCCACCGGTGGGGGGCGGGGCGGACGACGGGGTCGGCCGGCGCGCCGGACGTCGGGCTGGGCTGGGTCATGTCGGTGGTGTGCTCCTGCTCGGTGACGGCCACGCCTCCATCGTCCCCCGGATCCCATGGGGCACCAAGCATTGGTGGACCATGTGTCGGACCCGACAGTCGGGGCGGTTCACGCTCGATCGCGGGCGGCCAGCGCCTCCTGCGAGGCGGCGATCACCCGGGCGAGGGCCCCGTGCAGGCTCACCAGCTCCTCGAGGGGCATGCCGAGACGCTCGACGACGCCGGCCGGGATCGCCTCGGCCCGGGCACGCAGCGCCAGCCCCTCCTCGGTCAGCGCGAGCGCCAGGTTGCGCTGGTCCGCGGGGTCGCGCTCACGGCGCAGCAGGCCGGCCGTCTCGAGCCGCTTGAGCAGGGGGGAGAGGGTGCCGGGGTCGAGCTGCAGCAGCCCCGACAGCCGCTTCACCGACAGCGACCCGTGCTGCCACAGCGCGAGCATCACCAGGTACTGCGGATGGGTCAGGCCCAGCGGTTCGAGGACGGGACGGTAGACGGCGACCACGTTGCGCGCGGCCACCGAGAGCGCGAAGCACACCTGCCGGTCGAGGGCGAGCACGTCCTCGGAGGCGAGGGCGCGCAGGTCCTCGGACCCGGCGGGAGCCTGCGGCGTCTGGCTCGTGGTCACCCCGCCAGGGTAAGACGTTGGGGCACCAACGGTTCGGCCGCCAACGGGTTCCCGGTCACTCCCGGCAGCGCAGGGGCGGCGCGCCGGCCCGTGGTGCGGGAGGTGCCGTGCGGGCCCGGCGCCACCTCGACGTCGTGCCCGGCCCGCGGCTGCCGGGCGCCCACCGCCCGGCGCGCCCGCCGTCAGTCCGCGCAGAGCGTGGTCACCCGGACGGCCCCGACGAACGGCGCCTCCCAGCGCCTGCGGAACTCGGTGACGTGCTGCTCGGTGGGGAAGTACACGGCGACGGCGTGCTCCGACCGGTCGCGGCCCAGCGCCTCTGCCGCCCCCTCGTCACACGCCAGCTCGCCCAGGCCGGCGCCCGGCCAGAGTTCCTGGACGTCGGCGAGGACCTGCTGGAGCGCGGGGTCGCCGGGTGCTCCGACGGCGACGTAGGCGGCCCAGAGGAGGGCGCCGTGCGTCGGGGTGGACTCGATCGGCCAGCCGGGGAGGCCCTCGGTCCCGTTGCCCGTGCCCTCGTCACCCGTGCCCTCGTCACCCGTGCCCTCGTCACCGGGGTCCTGGGGCGCCGAGGTCCCCGCGGCGGTGCCGTCGTCGTCGGCGGCGGTGGTGTCGTCCGCGGTGCCGTCGTCGTCCGCGGTGCCGTCGTCCGCGGTGCCGTCGTCCGTGGTGGTGGTGCCGTCGTCGGTCGTGGTGCCGTCGTCGGTCGCGTCGGCCGGTGCCGGCGGCGGGGTCGCGGACGCCTCGACGGAGGGGCTCGCGGAGCTGCCGGTGGTCGGAGAGGCCGTGCCGTCCGCTCCGCCCGAGCAGCCGGCCAGCAGCAGGGCGCCGGTGAGGAGCGACGACACGAGCGCGGAGCGGTTCACGGGGACCTCCTCGGATCTGAGGCCGTGAGGATCGACAGTCCGCGCAGGCGTCACCAGGGGGACCGTGCGTCCGCTGTCGCCGAAGTCCCGGTGCCGGGTGCACGACACCTGCCAGTTCCGCGGCGTGGTCTCCCGGGTCCCCGGGCGAGTCGCTCACTCCGCCGTGAGCCGGGCACGGACGGTCACCGGACGGGGCGGCGGCAAGGAGCCCCGCGCGCACGCGCTCCCCGAGCGCGGCGAGCCGCCGCGGCTGCCCGGCAGCGCCGCCGGCCGGATCGTCCTCCGTCCCCGACGCGGGATCAGTGCTGCTGGGGGCGGCCCAGCCGCGCCTTCGTCTCCTCCACGTCGAACCCGTGCAGGCGGAGCAGGTTCTCGCCGAGGATCTTCCGCTTGGCGACGTCCGTGAGCTGCGGATAGCCGTAGCCCTCGCACAGGTCCTGCGGGATGGAGAAGTCCATGAAGGCCCGCAGCGCCCACTGCGGGTGGAAGATCGGCGCCTCCGAGCCGTAGACGATCTTGTCCTCGCCGCACCAGAACAGCAGCTTGCCGAGGATCTCGGCGAACATCCGCGGCGCCCGGACGAGGAAGTTGATCGTCGCCGCCAGCGAGGCGTACAGGTTGGGCCAGCGGATCAGCTGCCAGCAGGTCTCGTCGATGAACGGCAGCCCGACGTGGAAGATCACGAAGTTGATGTCCGGGAAGGCGGCCGCGGCGCCGTCCATGTCCCAGGTCTGGGTCGCCTCGACCGGCTGCGGCCCCAGCGGCACGCCCTTGTGCACGCCGATGAGGTTCACCCCGAGCTCCTGGGCCTTCTCGAACACCGGGAAGGCGACCCTCGGGTCGTCCATCCGCCACGGGAACGGGGAGCCGTAGTCGTAGCGGACGTTGTAGAACTTGAACGCCCTGGCGCCGAACTCGCCGACCTGGCGCTCCATCAGGTCCAGCGCCCGGCGTCCCTCGAGCGGGTTCACCGAGCCCCAGAACACCGTCCGGTCCGGGTCCCGCATCGCCAGTTCCGCGCACGTCTCCCACGGGGAGAGCCCGTCGCGGAACAGGTCGGTCAGCGGCAGCGGCATCGCGGCCAGCATGTCGGTGTCGGACTGCTCGTAGACCATCTGCCGGATGTCGGCCGGCGTCCACTCCCGGAGGAACTCCTCCGCCGACAGCGTCGGCTCGCCGTCCGGGGTCAGCGTCGTGTGGAAGGCGTACAGGTGGTTGGCGAACATCTGCCCCGGTGACCCGAACGCGTTCTTGGCCGTGAAGTTGAACGGGTGCGCGACCCCGTCGAACACGAATGCGTCGCCGATCATGGTCGTCCTCCTGGGCTGGGGCCGAGCGGCCGGGAGCGGTGGGCGGTGAGGAAGGCGTCGCGGTCGGGGACGGCGACGGGGTCGGGGAGGGACCGCAGCCGGCGGGCGGCCGCGGGGGAGAGCCGGTCGGTCGTCCAGGCCTCGTCCCAGACGACCTCCACCTCGCAGGTCTCGACGCCGGGCTGCTGCCGGATCGCCGTCTCGACGTCGCTGACCACCCGGGCGGCGAACGGGCACCAGCCCGAGGTGAGCAGCAGCTCGACCCGGACGTGGCCGTCGCGGACGTCGACCGACCGGAGCAGGCCCATGTCGACGACGGAGATGCCCTTCTCCCGGCAGCAGGGGTCGAACACGGTGGACAGCGCGCGGGCGGCCCACCCGGGCACCGCGGGGGACGGCTGCGTCATCCCGCCATGGTGTGACCTGTGCCACAGTCGGACCAGGGGTTCGGCCACGACCGGTCCCGTCCGGCCGGCGGGGGAGGGCCCGGGAACAGCGCGGCTCCCCGGGTGTTGACACCATGGAGGCCCCGCCCCCGGGACCGGAGCGGGTCGCCCGACGGCGACCTCCCGCCGGCCGGGGCTCCCGGGCCGCCGTCCGCGGTCCCCGGGCGCCCTCGGGCGCCCCGCCCGACGCGGGGCACCGGACCCCGTCCGGAGCGTCCCCGCTCCGGCCGCGGGACCGTGCGCGACGCTGCCGCGGCGACCGTGCCCGGCACTGCAGAGGAGGATCCTTGGCTCGACCAGGCCAGCGCCAGTCAGGCGCTCGCCGCAGCGCCCCGCGCGACCAGCGGCGGGGCCGCCGTGACGACGACGTCGTCGCGGTGCTCGCCCGCACCGTCCGGGACGTGGAGGCGGCCGCCCGGCGCGGGCGCGTGACGCCCTCCGTGCGCACGCGGTTCCAGGCCGTCGCGCTGCTGCTGCGCGACGAGCGCGCCCGCGTCCGCGCGGACACGGGCCTCAGCGACGGCCGCCGGAGCGAGCAGCTCAAGCGCCTGGACGGCGTGGCGACCATCCTCGCGACGACCGCCGTCCGCGACGCCGGGCTGCTGGCGCTGCTCGGCGAGGACGCCGTCGTCTCCGACGCGGCCCGGTCGCTCGTGCGCGAGATGCAGAAGGCCGCCGGTGTCGAGCCGGTCGTCGAGGAGGCCGCGCCGGCCGACGTCCCGGACGAGCCCGCCACCCCCCAGCGCCGCGCCGTGCCGCAGTCGGTCATCTCCCGGCAGCTGGCCAACCCGTTCCTCGCCCCGGACTTCTCCGCCGCCGCCCCGCGCGCCCCGCGCCCTCGCCGCCTGGCCGGCTGGGAGCTGCTCGGCCCGCTGCTGACCTCCTTCGAGCGCGCCGGCGGCGGGGCCCCGGCGTGCATGGACCTGCCCTTCCCGACGGACCGCTTCACCCCGGCCGGGCTGGAGCTGATGCCGCACCAGGGGCAGCTGGTCGCCGCGGCCGCGGCCGGGCACCGGACCTTCCTGCTCGCCGACGAGCCCGGCCTGGGCAAGACCGCGCAGGCGCTGCTCGCCGCGGAGGCGGCGGACGCCTACCCGCTGCTCGTCGTCGTGCCCAACGTCGTCAAGACCAACTGGGCGCGGGAGGCCGGCCGCTGGACGCCGCACCGCCCGGCCACCGTGGTGCAGGGCGACGGCGAGACGGTCGACGGCTTCGCCGACGTCGTCGTCGTCAACTACGAGGTCCTCGACCGCCACGTGGGCTGGCTCGGCGACTTCGGCTTCCGCGGGATGGTCGTCGACGAGGCGCACTTCATCAAGAACAAGACCTCGCAGCGCTCGCAGCACGTCCTCGCGCTGTCCGAGCGGATCCGGTCGCGCACCGTGCGGCCGCTGCTGATGGCCCTCACCGGCACCCCGCTGATCAACGACATCGAGGACTTCCGGGCCATCTGGCAGTTCCTCGGCTGGATCGACGACGCCAAGCCGCTCGGCGAGCTGATGGACGCGCTCGAGGACACCGGCCTGACGCCCGCGGACCGCGGCTTCTCCGCCGCCGCCCGGCAGTGCGTGATCGACCTGGGGATCGTGCGCCGCCGCAAGGTCGACGTCGCCGCCGACATCCCCGCCCGCCGCATCGCCGACCTCCCGGTCGAGCTGGACGGCGCGGCCGGCCGGTCGATCCGGGCGGCCGAGCAGGAGCTGGTCCGCCGGATGGTGCGGCAGTACGAGACCGCGCTCGCGGCGCGGACCTCCGGCGTCGTCGAGGGGATCGACGCCGACCTGGTGCGCCGGGTGGCCCGGTCCGAGCTGAAGGACGCCACCACCACGACCGGCGAGAACGTGTTCGGCATGATGCGGCGGATCGGCCGGGCGAAGGCCGGGCTGGCCGCCGACTACGCCGCCCAGCTGGCCCGCAGCGCCGGCAAGGTCGTCTTCTTCGCCAAGCACGTCGACGTCATGGACGCCGCCGAGGAGACCTTCGCCCGGCAGGGCGTGCGGTTCTCCTCCATCCGGGGCGACCAGACGCCGGCGGCGCGGCAGCGGGAGGTCGACGCGTTCGTCACCGACCCCGACGTCCACGTCGCGGTGTGCTCGCTGACCGCGGCGGGCGTGGGGCTGAACCTGCAGGTCGCGTCCAACGTCGTGCTCGCCGAGCTGTCGTGGACCGACGCCGAGCAGACCCAGGCGATCGACCGCAGCCACCGCATCGGCCAGACCGAGCCGGTCACCGCGTGGCGGATCATCGCCGCCCAGACCCTCGACGCGCGGATCGCCGAGCTGATCGACACCAAGGCGGGCCTCGCCGCCCGGGCGCTGGACGGCTCCGACGAGGAGGTGTCCTCGTCGGCGGACGTGCAGCTCGAGGCGCTGGTCGCCCTCCTCACCGACGCGCTGCGGACGTCGTCCGGGCAGGAGGAGGCCCTCGGCGCCTGACCGTCAGGAGCCCACGCGCACCGGACCGGCGCCGAGGGAGCTGCCGCCCCGGTTCAGAACCGGTCGAGCAGCTCCTGCTGCGCCAGGCTGAGCAGCTGCACGCTGGCCATGCCGCTGAGCCCGATCAGCGTCCGCTGCTGCCCGGACAACGGCAGGGCGTCCAGGAGGTCGTCCAGTTCCCGTCCGTGGTGCGGGTCCAGCTCGGCGTGCAGCAGGAGCGTCCGGAACGCCTCCGGTCCGTATCCGCTGACCGCCTGCATCCGGTCGATGTCCTGCCTCGCGGGCGGGTACCCCTCCAGCAGTGCGATGTAGCCGAGCAGCCCCACGGGGTGGACGTGGTGCACCCAGTAGTACTGGGACCCGACGAGCGCGGCGACCGGGGGCGACGGCACACGGGCGAGCACCCGGTCAGGAGGGACGCCGATGGCCTCCAGGTCGGCCAGGAGCCAGTCGTCGTGCCCGCGCTCCTCGGGGATGTGGTGCTCGAGGTAGTCCGCGAGCGGCGCGGCGACCGGGTCGTCCGGGAGGGCCCGGGCCGCGGTCAGGGCCGTCTCCATGAGGGGCACGCTCGCCCGGATCATGCCGTGCCACATGACGAGGAACTCGGGGTAGACGCCGTGCAACCCGGGGTGGTCGACGATCCGCCGGCTGGTCGCCACCGCGAGGGGCAGCACGAGTTCGAGTCTGCCGCGGAGCCGGCGGCTCTCCGCCGGCTCCGGGCCCGTCCCGCCGGGACGAGGCTGCATCAGTACCCGGTCAGCGGGCCGAGGCGGCCCTCCAGGTAGAAGTGGTTCCTCGCCAGCGTGGTGAAGATCCGGTTCACGAACCGGCGCTCGTCGGCGTCGAGTGCCTCGATGGTCCGGCGGACCTCCTCGGGTATCGCCTCGTAGTCCTCCACCCGGTAGAGGTCATCGAGATCGAAGTCGGGGTTCTCGTCGAACAGCTCGGCCACTCGTCCCAGCGCCCTGCGCGCCTCGTCCCAGGGGCGTTCCTGGTTCGTGCCGTCGTCCATCGCCATCGGACGCCTCCTCGACGGAGCCGGCGGGGCAGCCAGTAGGGCGCAGCCGCCGGGTCGCTGTCAAGCGGGTGCCGCTTGTCCCGGCGTCACCGGGGCGACCAGACTGGACGCGCGAGACGAACCCCGGCCGTAGCGGAAGCGAAGCGGCGTCATGGTCAGCAGCCCGCCTGACGAGCTCGGCTCCTCGCCACCTGCTGTCCGTGGGGTGCGGAAGCTGGTCACGGTCCTGTTCGTCGACGTCGTCGACTCCACCGTCCTGACCGAGGACCTGGACGCCGAGTCCTCGCGGGCGCTGCTGGACGACTACTTCCGTGTCGCCGACGAGGTGGTCTCCCGTCACGGCGGGTACGTGGAGAAGTTCATCGGCGATGCCGTCATGGCCGTCTTCGGGGTCCCCACGCTCCACGAGGACGACGCGCTGCGCGCCGTCACGGCCGCTGTGGAGATCCGCGACCGGCTCGCGGCGATGGACGAGGAGTTCCTGCGGGCCTACGGCCGGACCGTCGCCGTCCGCACGGGCATCGACTCCGGCGAGGCCCTGGTGAGCACGCGCGGCCACGGGGAGCTCTACGTCACCGGGCCCACGGTCACCACCGCCGCGCGGCTGGAGCAGGCCGCCGCATCCGGCACGGTCCTCATCGGCGAGGCGACCCACCACCTCGTCCGCGACGCCGTGGAAGCGGAGGGGCCCCGCTCCCTGACGCTCAAGGGCAAGCCGCACGGGGTCACGGCGTGGGCGGTGGAGCGCACCATCCCCGGGGCAGCCGGGGTGCGGCGTCGGCTGGACGCCGCCCTGGTGGACCGCCGGGACGAGCTGGACCGGCTGCTGACGGCCTTCGACCGCGCGGCGGGCAGCGGCTGCCAGCTGGTGACGGTCGTCGGGGACCCTGGCATCGGCAAGACACGGCTGGCCGACGAGCTGGTCGCCCGGCTCGCGGGGCGAGGTCGGGTGCTGAGCGGTCGCTGTCGGCCCTACGGCGAGGGCATCACCTTCTGGCCGGTCGTCGAGGTGCTCCGCGACGCCGCCGGGATCGCCGCCACGGATCCCCCCGCGCAGGCCAGGGACAAGGCGGCCGCGCTGCTCCCGCCCGGACACACGAGCGCTCTGGTCATGGCCCGCCTGGCGGGCCTGCTCGGGGACAGCGAGGCGCAGGCCTCCGTCCCGGAGCTGTTCTGGGCGATCCGCAGGTACCTGGAGACGCTGGCGGCGACCGGCCCGCTCGTCGTCCTGTTCGACGACGTCCACTGGGGTGAGCCGACCTTCCTGCAGCTGCTGCAGTACCTGGCCGACTGGACGGGACGGGCTCCGCTCCTGGTCGTCTGCCTGGCGCGGGGGCAGTTGCTCGACGAGCGACCGGACTGGACGACGCCGCGGACGAACGCCGAGATCGTCTTCCTCCGCCCCCTCGACGCGGAGGAGACCCGGCAGCTCGTCGAGGGGCTGGTCGGCGGCGGTCACGTCGACGCCGAGGCGGAGGCGCGGATCGACGCGGTCGCCGAGGGCAACCCGCTGTTCGTCGAGGAGATGCTGCGCATGCTCGCCGACTCCGGTGAGCTGCGGTTCGAGTCCGGTCGGTGGGTGATGGACCGCTCGGTCGTCCGCATGCCGATCCCGACGACGATCCAGGCCCTGATGTCGGCGCGGCTGGAGCGTCTGGAACCGGAGCAGCTCGTGGTGCTGCAGCGGGCCGCGATCGTGGGGCAGGTGTTCAGCTGGAGCGACGTGGCCGCTCTCTGTGGCGACGACGGCCAGGCGTCCGGGACGGCGGCCCGCCTGCAGGCACTGATGCGCAAGCAGCTGGTCAAGCCGCGACCCGACGAGCCGGGGGACGAGGACGCCTTCGAGTTCTCCCACGGCCTCGTGCGCGACGCCGCCTACGAGCTGATCCCGAAGGCCGAGCGTGTCGACCTGCACGAACGCTTCGCGGCCTGGACCCAGAGCCGGCTGGGGGAGGGCGGCGCAGGCCACGAGGAGATCGTGGGCCACCACCTCGAGCAGGCCCACCACACGCTGCTCCAGCTGGGACCGCCGTCCTCCCGCTCCGCCGACCTGGCCGAGCGTGCCTTCACCCAGCTGTCGGTGGCAGGGCTGCGGGCCCACGGACGGGGTGACGTCCCCGCAGCCGTCAACCTGCTGCAGCGGGCGGTGTCGCTGCTCGACCCGAAGCGGGCCGAGCGGACCGCCGTCCTGCCGCAACTGGCATCCGCGCTGATGGAGACCGGTGCCTTCGAGGACCTGCAACAGGTCGTGGCGGAGATGGAGGGGGCGGCCGGGGCCGGCGACCACGGGACGCGGGCCCGCGCCACCGTCCTCCGGCTCTGGATGCGGATGTTCACCGACCCCGTCGGCTGGGCGGAGGTGGCCGAGGCCGAGGCGGCACGGGCACAGCGGGCCTTCACCGAGCTGCAGGACGACCGCGGGCTCGCCATGACGTCGTCCCTGCTCGGCCTCGTCAGCCTGATGAGGGGCCGGTTCGCGGAGGCCGCGATCCACTGGACCGGGGCGAGCGTGAACGCCGACCGGGCCGGGGACCAGCGTGACCGGCTGGAGGCGCTGTCCTGGGTGCCCCTGATGATCTGCGCCGGGCCGACTCCCTGCGAGGAGGGGCTGCGGCACTGTCACGAGCTGCTGCTGCGTGCCGACGGTGACAAGAAGACCATGGCGAGTGCGCTGACGGCGGAGGCGCTGCTGCTGGCCGCCCTGGACCGTCCCCAGGAGGCCCGCGGGTCCCTGGCACGGGCCCACGACCTCCTGGGCGAGGTGGCGCTGACGGTCTGGATGGCGGGTCCCTACGCGCAGAGCGCCGGGTGGGTGGAGCTCCTCGCCGGTGACCCCGCCGCGGCCGAACGCGTGCTGCGCGCGGGGTTCGACTCGCTGCGGGGGATGGGCGAGGTGATGTGGTTCTCCACGGTCGCCGGACTCCTGGGCGAGGCGGTCCTGCAGGTGGGGCGGCAGGACGAGGCCGCGGTCCTGGCCCGGGCGAGTCGCGATGCGGCCGCGCCCGACGACGTGTACTCCCAGATGGTCTGGCGGACGGTGGCCTCCACGGTGGCTGCGCGCAGCGGACGGGTGGAGGACGCGGAGGCGCTCGCCCGGGAGGCCGTGGACCTCATCCAGCGGAGCGACGGGTTGCTCCTGCACTGGCTGGCCCTCGTGAACCTCGCGCGGGTGATGGAGTCCCTGGGCCGGATCCCGGACGCGGCCGCGGCCGCGAACGAGGCGGCAGCCGTCGCCGAGCGGAAGGGATCCGTGGCGGCCGAGCGCCGCGCGCGGGAGATCGCGACGCGGCTGGGGGGATGAACTCCCTCCCGTCCGGGTCCGCGTGCCCGTGGGGCACGGTCCGAGGGCCTGCGGTCCTCCACTCGTCCGACCGGCGCTATCGGTACCCCGCGCGGAGATAGCCCTTGGCCTGCAGGCGTGCACCGGGCCCGAGGACCACCTTGACGTGGTGGACGTCGAGTTCCAGCCGGTCGAAGGCCCCCGGGCCCAGGAGCCTCGAGACCCGCCGCAGGCTCTCGGGCCACACGGCCGCCTCGAGGACGCGGCTCGACAGCTCCGTGGCACCGAGCAGGGCGTCTCGTTTGGCGGAGGTGCAGACGCCGGCCTCGACGAGGGCCTGCAACAGGCGGGGCCATCCCCCGTCCCCTGCCGGTGGAGCACCGCTCCCGCAGTAGCAGTCGAGGCCCAGCCTCTCGGCCACCCCGGTCTCGTCGACGTCGACGGCGAGCCACATCCGATCGGCCAGGTCCGCGATGGGTGCGATGCGTGCCAACCCGTCGGTGGTCCCCCGAGACCCCGGTCGCCGGAGACACGTGAGCACGTCGCCGAGGCTCATCCCCGCCACGACCACCCTGACGGCCGTGGTGGCGCGCGGGATCATCGCGCCGAGGAACCGCACCCGGGCGGTCGCCGGCAGGACCCGGACGAACTCGGCCAGTGCGGACAGGGTGCCGGGGGAGGGGCGTCCTTCCTGGAGGATCCCCAGGGCCGCTCCTGCGATCCGGACGAGCTCCTCGGGCCGCCGGGGCGGCGCGGGATCCCGAGGGCCCGGGTGTCCCGGGTCGAAGAAGACGCTGGGGGTGAGCGCGGCGGCCTGCCGGGCCGAGCCGACGTCGAACTCCAGCCAGACCTCCTCGACGGCACGGTGGAGCGGCGATGCGGCGTCCGCCCACGCGGAGGCGAACCGGCGGATCCGTTCCCAGCCGGGACCGTCCCCCGGGGGCCTGACGGAGTCCGCCCTCCCGAGTCGGGACAGGTCCGCCGGATCGCCCCGTGATGCCAGGACCGCGACCGAGAAGTCGGCCACGGGCGCGCCGTCCAAGGGGCACTCCAGCCCGAACGGGCCGGCGCCCAGTGCGGCCGGCAGCTGCTGCGCGACGGACAGGATCCTCTCCAGCGCCCGCCGGGACACCAGGTCGGACGGGACGTACGGGAGGAAGGGCTGCAGGCCCTCTCCGCAGGAGTCCACGACACCTCCGACGACGCGGCGACCGGGTGGCCGCCCGATCCTCCTCCCGCACGCGCGATCCCGGCCCCCGTCCAGCCGTGGAGGTCACGGCCCGTGTCCGAGGGGCGACTCGGGAGGACCTCCTCCGGCCCGACGGGGACGCCGTCCCGGGTGGTGTGGTCAGGCCGGGCTCCGCGCCGTCACGGTCCGCTCCCCGGCCTCCCCGGCCTCCCCGGCCTCCACGGCATCCCGGCGCCGGGGACCGTTGTCCCGGCGTGGGGACCGGCGCGATGCTGACCCATGGCGTCGAACCCCACGTACGAGCAGTCGAAGCAGGTCGCCGAGGCCGGCCGCGAGGCCGCGTGGACCCGGCCGTCGTTCGGCCGGGAGCTGTTCCTCGGCAACCTCCGCCTGGACCTGGTCCACCCGCAGCCGGAACTCGACCCGGCCGCGGTGGCGAAGGGGGAGGCGTTCCTCGAGCGCCTCCGCGCCTTCCTCACCGAGCGCGTCGACCCCCAGCGGATCGAGCGGGAGGCGAGGATCCCCGCCGACGTGGTCCGGGGCCTCGGGGAGCTCGGCGCCCTCGGCATGAAGATCCCCGAGGAGTACGGGGGACTGGGGCTGAGCCAGGTGTACTACAACCGGGCGCTGGCCCTGGCCGGCACCTGGCACTCGTCGATCTCGACGCTGCTGTCGGCGCACCAGTCGATCGGCCTGCCCGAGCCGCTGCGGCTGTTCGGCTCGGAGGAGCAGAAGCGGACCTGGCTGCCCCGGCTCGCCCGCGACGCCGTCTCGGCGTTCCTGCTCACCGAGCCCGACGTCGGCTCCGACCCCGCCCGGATGAGCACCACGGCGGTCCCGACCGACGACGGCACCGGCTACCGGATCACCGGCACCAAGCTGTGGGCGACCAACGGCGCCATCGCCGACGTCGTCGTGGTGATGGCCGTCGTCCCCGCGTCCGAGGGTCACCGGGGCGGCATCACCGCCTTCATCTGCCCCACCGACCGCCCGGGCGTCACGGTCGAGCACCGCAACGCGTTCATGGGGCTGCGGGGCATCGAGAACTCGGTGACCCGCTTCGACGACGTCCTCGTCCCCGCGGGCGACGTCATCGGCGGCGAGGGGAGGGGGCTGCGGATCGCGCTCACCACGCTGAACACCGGCCGCCTGTCGCTGCCGGCGTTCTGCCTGGCGGAGGCCCGGTACGCCCTGAAGATCGCGCGCGAGTGGTCGGCCGAGCGCCGGCAATGGGGCCGGCCGATCGGCGAGCACGACGCGATCGCGCAGAAGCTCGCGTGGCTCGCCGGCACCGCGTTCGGGCTCGAGGCAGTGCTCGAGGTGTCCAGCCGCCTCGCCGACGACAAGCGCAACGACATCCGCATCGAGGCCGCCCTCGCCAAGCTCTACGGCTCCGAGCTCGGGTGGACCGCCGTCGACGAGATGGTGCAGATCCGCGGCGGCCGCGCCTACGAGACCGCCGAGTCCCTCGCCCGGCGCGGCGAGAAGCCGGTGCCGGCCGAGCAGATGCTGCGCGACATGCGCATCAACCGGATCTTCGAGGGCTCCACCGAGATCATGCACCTGCTCATCGCCCGCGAGGCCGTCGACCAGCACCTGCAGGTCGCGGGCGGCCTGCTCGGCGACTCCGGCCTGGCCGACAAGGCGCGGGCCGCCGGGAGGGCGGGCGCCTTCTACGCCCGGTGGTTCCCGGCGCTGGCCACGGGCCCCGGCCGGCGTCCCGGCGCCTTCGCCGAGTTCGGCGAGCTGGCCGGGCACCTGCGCTGGGCCGAGCGCTCCGCGCGCAAGCTCGCCCGCTCGACCTTCTACGCGATGGCCCGCCACCAGGGGCGCCTGGAGCGCAAGGGCCGGCTGCTCGGGCGGATCGTCGACATCGGTGCCGAGCTCTACGCCGTCGCCTGCGCCTGCGTGCACGCCGACACCCTCGCCCGCGAGCGGCCCGACCACCGCCAGGAGGCGGTCGAGCTGGCCGACCTGTTCTGCGGCCAGGCCCGCCGCCGGGCCGGCCGGCTGTTCCGCGAGCTGTGGGCCAACGACGACGACCGCCAGTACGCGGCCGCGCAGCGGGTGCTCGCCGGCCGCTACGCGTGGTTCGAGGAGGACGTGCTCGACCCCGCCGGCGACGGCCCGATGATGCCGGCGCGCGCCCGGCCGGACGGGGCGCCGGTCCCGGTGGATGCCGCGGCCGCGCGGTAGGAGGCTGCCCGGGTGGCGGTGCACCCCGTGGAGCACGGGACCGGGCGGGCCGTGCGGGTGCTGCACGGCGCGGAGGTCGACCACCGCGAGACCGAGGCGTGCTTCGAGCCGCTGCTCGCCGGCGTCCCCGGCCTCCGGCGCGTCCACCCCGACCTGCCCGGGATGGGCCGGACGCCCGCTCCGCGGCCCTGCGCAGCGCCGACGACGTCCTCGGCGCGCTGCTCGCCTCCGCCGACGAGGTGACCGGCGGGGACCCGGTACCTGCTGGTCGGGCACTCGGCGGGCGGCCACCTCGCCCGGGCGATGGCCGCGCGGCGCCCGGCGCAGGTCGCGGGCCTCGCGCTGGTCTGCCCGCTGCTGCCGGGCGTGCGCGACGTCCCGGGGCACCGCGGATCGGCGCCCGCTGGGAGCTCACCCCGGACGGTGCGCCGCCCTACCCGGGCCCGACGCTGGTCGTGGCCGGGCGGACGGACTCCACGGTCGCGTACGCCGCCGCGGTGGACCTGCTGGACGTCCACCCGCACGCCACGCTCGCCGTCGTCGACGACGCCGGGCACGCGCTGCCCCACGAGCGGCCGGCGGTCCTGCGCGCCCTCCTCGCCGAGTGGCCGGCGCGCGTGCGGCGACGCGACGCCTCCCCGGCCGGCGTCGGCCGCGCCCTCGCGCCCGCCGCCCCGGCCGCGGCGACGACGGGTCAGCGCGGGAAGCGGTAGTGCAGGACGACCGTCCCCCGGCGGGACCAGGCCGTGCTGTGCGCCGCGAGCCGGTGGTACAGGCGCAGCAGCGGCGGGAACAGGGCGACCTCGGGCTCCCGGCTGAGCAGGATCTCCCGGACCAGGTGCAGGCGCGGGTCCCAGCGTTCGAGCTCGTGCGGGTCGTCGATGCCGGGGAACCGGAGGAGCCCGGAGACGGCCCTGGTGCCGGGCACGAGCCGGGTCGCCCGGAGGGCGAAGCGGGAGTAGCTGTTGAAGGCGATCTCGCCGGTGGGGAAGTGGCCGGTGAGCCGGTCGAGCAGGGTGGTCACCTCGCTCCGGTCGAGGAACCCGATCAGGCCGTCGGCGACGACCACCGCCGGACGGCCGGCCGGGACCGCGTCCAGCCAGTGCCCGTCCCGCACGTCCGCGGCGATCGTGCGGGTCCGCGCGCGGGCGGGCACGACGGCGTCCCGGACGGCGACGACGGCGGGCAGGTCGACGTCGAACCAGTCCACGGTGGGCGGCGGGGCGATCCGCGCCCACCGGGTGTCCAGCCCGGCGCCCAGGTCCAGCCCGACGGCGTCCGGGTGGCGGTGCACGAAGTCGGCCGCGATCTCGTCGAGCCGCTTGGCGCGCAGCGCGCAACTGGTGACCAGGTTGGCGTCGACGCGCACCCGGGCGGCGTCCGGGCCGAGTTCCCGGACGATCTCGTCGGCCAGCGCGTCCCCCAGGACGGGACGCGGCGAGCGGGCGTCCGCCGCCCGGGAGCGGAGCGTCACGAGGAGGCTCTGCTCCAGCGGCGTCAGGGCCGGCAGGGTGGTGACCATCGGATCGGCTCCCCGGTGTGTCGGACACCCCCGTGGGACCAGCCAAGCCCTCCGGGGGCGCGCCGCTCCAGGGCACTTCGGCCCCGGGGCGCCGGGGGCCGTGCCCGTGCAGGCACTGACGGGGGCGCCGGGCTGGGCTGCGGGGTCGCCGGACGCCGCGCCCGGAGGCCGCCCTCCCCGCTACCGGGCCAGGCGCAGCGGCGCCGCGACGGGGGCGGGGACGTCGGCCGCTGCCGATCCTCCGGGGAGGAGGACGAGCGCGGGACGGGACGCGGTCGCCCGGGTGCCGGCGAGCCGGGCCCGGAGGGAGACGTTCGGGTAGCCGGTCGGCAGCCGGCGGCACTCCTCGGGGGAGGGCGGTGGCGACGGAGGGGTGCCGGCGTCCTGTGCCAGGTGGACGTAGAGGATGCCGTCCGCGGGGTCGTAGGTCCTCATCTCGTCCTCACCTCCTCCCGGATCCCGCCGGTGCGGTGGCTCCGGTGTGCGGTGGCTCCGGTGTGCGGGGGCGACACCTGCGGTGCGATCCGGACAGCCACAGTGTGGCCCCGGGGTGTGACAGGAAGCGGACCCCGCCGCGGTGGCCGCCGGCCGCCGTCCACCAGGGGCCGGGAGCGGGACGGCCTGGTCAGCGGGCCAGGAAGTGCACGCCGAGCCAGGCCCACGCGAGGAGCACCGCCAGCCGGCCGGGGGTCGTGCGCATCGCCGCAGCGAGCGCCTGCGCCAGGGGAGCCGGGGAGCCCCTCCGGCGGGCGGAGACCTCCAGGGACAGGCCGGCGGCCAGGAGCAGCAGCACCGCCGTGACCGACACCGCGGTGCCGGTCACGACCGCTCCGGAGGAGCCGCGGGCCGGGTCAGCAGCCAGGCCCCGGCCGCCAGCCAGCCCAGGGTCGCCGCCGCCCGCGCGGCCGGGTGGGCGAGGAGCAGGTCGGCGAGGTCGCTCAGGGCCGGCAGGTCGCCGTCGAGGAGGGTGACCGCCTCCCACGCCAGGGCTGCGGCCAGCCAGGCGAGCCAGGGCAGGGCCCGGCGGCCGACCCGCGGGGCGCCCGCGCCGGCGTGCGCGGCCAGCCCGGCCGCCGTCGCCAGCAGGCCGGTGCCGCCGACGGCCAGCAGCGCGCCGGGGGACAGCTCCCCGGACACGGGAACGGCGGCGGTGCACCCGGCGGCCACGACCACGGCCGCGACCCGGCGGGTGCGGGAGGGGGATCCCACCGGTGCATGCTCGCCCATCCCGGCGCCGGGGGACGCTCAGCCGACCACCCAGGTGCCCTTGGCACCGGCGCCCTGCGAGGCGTTGACCACCAGCTCACCCCCGGTCAGGGACACCCGGGTGAGGCCGCCCGGCAGCACGGTCGTCTCCTCGCCGGCGCAGGAGGCGTACGGCCGGTAGTCCACGTGCCGCGGCACGAGCGCGCCGTCGACGACCGTGGGGTGGGTCGACAGCGCCACCGGCTCCTGGGCGATCCACTCCCCGGGGTCGGCCAGGACGGCGGCACGGGCGCGCGCGAGCCGGCCGGCGTCCGCGCGCGGGCCGATGAGCACGCCCCAGCCGCCCGAGCCCGAGCGCGGCTCGAGCACCAGCTCGGGCAGCCGGTGCAGCGCCTCGTCGAGGCCGTCCTCCGGGCTCACGCGGCCGCCGCCGGGCGGTTCGCGGCCGCGCGCTCGGCGACCGCGAGCGCGGCGCGGGCCACCCACCGGCCCTGCTCGGGGTCGGTGACGTCGAAGCCGAAGGGGGCGTTGGCCTCCAGCGCGAGCAGCCGGCCGTCCGGCTCGACGAGCACGTCCACGCCCATCAGCCCGCCGCCGAGCGCGGCGACCATCCGCGAGGCCAGCTGCGCCATCTCCGGCGGCGCCTCGTACACCTTCGGGTACACCGTGCCGTGGGTGACCAGCGCCCCCTCCTCCCGGGACTTCTCGTAGACCAGGGAGGTGGTGGTGGGCGTGGCGAAGACCCGCGCGCACGCCGGCTCGGCGATCCACTCCTGCAGCAGCGACGTGCCGCGCCGGTGCCCGCCGGCCGCCTCGTGCTCCCGCCAGCCGGCCTCGACCGCACGGGCGGCGTCGAGGTCGCCGACCAGCTCGACGTAGCGGGCACCGTCGCCGAGCGAGGGCTTGAGCACCATCCGCCGTCCCGGCATCGGCCACTCCCGGACCCGGGCGAGGTCCCACGCGGCCGGCTGCGGCACGCCGGCGGCCGCCCACACGGCGTGGGTCACCAGCTTGTCGGCGGAGGCGACCAGGGAGGTGACGGGGTTGAGCAGCGGCACGCCGGCCGCCTCGAGCAGCGTGGCCAGGGCGAAGGTCGGCGCGTAGGCCACGACCTCCTCGACCAGCACGTGCGCGATCGCCAGGTCGTAGCGGCTCGGTGGCGGGCCGGTGACCGGCCAGTCGTCCGGCACCCGGGCCAGCCGCTCGACCTCCGCGCCCTCCGCCTCCAGCGCCCGCACCCACGCGGCCGCGTAGCCGGCGTCCTCGTACCAGTCCTCGTCGGTGATCACCAGCAGCACGCGCACGCCGCCCTGGTGCCCGGGCCCCGGGCCCGCCGAACCCCCCGGGCCCGGCGCAGCACCGACGCGACGCGTGGGACAGCGTCAGGACACCGGGCGGTCCTACGGTGCGGACGCATGACGCAGGTGGTGCCGGGGAGCCGGTCCCGGGACGGGCGCTCGGCCGCGGCCCGCCGGCGGCGCAACACCGCCGAGCTCGCCGGCATCCTGCCGCCGAGCGGGCCCTTCGAGGCCTGGCTGGCGGCCGGCGGGGAGCCGGCGCCGGACTTCGCCCGGCTGCCGGCCCGCACCGGCCTGTGGTCCCCGGTCGAGGGCCTCCCCGGCGGCCGCGCCGGTGCCGCCGGGTGGCCGGCGCGGCGGGCGGTGCTGCGCGCCCGCTGGCGGCGGTGGCTGACCGGGGACCTCCCGCCTCCACCCCGCCGCACGCCCGCCCGCGTCGACCGGGTGCGCACGGCGGGCGGCGTGGAGGTCCGCGAGCTCGTCGTCGGCGCGGGCTGGTCGGTGCGGGCGCGGCTGCTGCTGCCCGTGCCCGCGGCGGGCGTGCGCCGCGACGTCCCGGTCTACCTCCTGCAGTCCGGCCACGGGTCGTGGGCGGAGGCGGCGCTGGCCCGCGGGTGGGGGGCCTGCCTGGTCTCGGCCGCGGACGGCGACGACGACACCGAGGACGTGGAGCGAGCCTTCCCCTCGGTGGTCGCCGGCCGGCTGGCCTGGCGGGCGTGGGCGCTGTCCCGGGTCCTCGACGCGCTGCAGGACCAGGCCGGCGTGGACGCCCGCCGGGTGCTCGTCGGCGGGCACAGCCGCAACGGCAAGACCGCGCTGCTCGCCGCCGCGTTCGACGACCGCTTCGCCGGCGTCGTGTCCAGCTCCAGCGGCGTGCTGGGCGCCATCCCCGCCCGGCTGTGCACCGACCGGCACTTCGGCGAGGGGGTGGAGCTGCTCACCCGGCACTACCCGGGCTGGTTCCACCCGCGGCTGCGCTGGTTCGCCGGGCGGGAGCACCGGCTGCCCACCGACGCGCACGAGCTGCTCGCGCTGGCCGCCCCGCGCCCGGTGCTGGTGTCGGTGGCGGTCGAGGACCCGGTCGAGCGCGTCCCGGCCGCCCGCGCCGCGGTGGACGCCGCGCGGGAGGCCCACGCGCTGCTCGGCCGGCCCGACGCGCTGGAGCTGGTGCTGCGCCCGGGCGGGCACCGGGCGGACGGGTCCGCGGTGGCCGCCCAGCTGGACTGGGCGCAGGCGGCGCTCGGCGGCCCACCCCGCCGTCCCGGGCGCGCGCCGGGAGCGCCGTCACCGGTCCCGTGGCCGGCCGACCGCGTGCGCTCGGGGCCACGCCCGTTCCGCGGCGAGGAGCTGCGAGCCGCCGTCCGCGCCGCACTCGGCCCGGCCGGGACCGCCGCCGGCGGGGCGGGGGAGGAGGACCTGCGGACCCCGGACGGCGTCGCGGTCACCCTCCTGCGCCCGCCGGACGGGCGGAGGAGCCGCGGGCTGGTGCTCTGGCTCGGCCCGCCGTGCGCCGCGACCGGGTGGCGGGCCGGGTACGAGCAGGCCGAGCCGCTGCCCGCGCTGCTGGCCGCGGCCGGCTGGGCCGTCGCCTGCCACGACCCGGTCGGCAGCGGCTCGCGGCACGGCGAGCACCCCGGGCCGGACTCCTCCCCGCTGGGCCGGATGACCGCCGACGCGGCCGCGGTGGCCGCCGTCGCCGCGGCGGCCACCGGGCACGACCGGGCCTGGGTCGCCGCCTACGGCACCGGGGCGCTGGTGGCGCTGCACCTGTCCGCCCTGGGGGACGTGCCGCCGGCCGGGATGGTGCTCACCGCCCCGAGCTGCGGGGAGCCGCTGCTGCGCGCCCGGCCCGGGTACACGCTCGCGGACCTGCTCGCGACGACGGCGGACCGCCCCGCGGTGGTGCTCGACCCCGCCTGGGACCCCGAGGCGCCGGCCGGCGCGGTGGCCGCCGCCTGCCGGGCCGCCGGGGTGCCGCGGGTGCCGCTGGCCGACTGGCACCGGCTGTCGGCCGCCACCCGGGCGGCGATGGTCGACTGGCTGGACCGGCAGGGGCCCCGGCAGGCTCCGTGAGCACGGTCCGCTGACCCGCCGCCGAGGAGGCACCCCGTGATCGACGACGTCGTCGCCCGCTGGCACCGCTACATGGAGAGCAAGGCGCCGGACGCCCTGGACGAGCTGCTCGCCGACGACGTCGTCTTCTACTCGCCGGTGGTGTTCACGCCGCAGGAGGGCAGGGCGATCACCACGCGGTACCTCCAGGCGGCGGCCGACGCCCTCGCCGGCGACGGTCCCGACGGGGCGTTCCGGTACACCAAGCAGGTCGTCGCGGGCGACACCGCGGTGCTGGAGTTCGAGACGAGCGTGCAGGGCAGGTACGTCAACGGGGTCGACATCGTGCGCTGCGACGACGCCGGGCGGATCGTCGAGTTCCGCGTGATGATCCGCCCGCTGCAGGCGATCCAGGCCGTCCACGAGCAGATGGGCAGGCGCCTGACCGCCGGCTCCTGACGGTCGCCCCGCGCGGGGCGCCCGGTGCGGCCGTGGATCCGCCCGCCCCGGGGACCTACCGTGCGGGGGTGGACGGCGTCCTGGCTGCCCTCGCTGCGTCGAAGCTCGCCCGCCTCCCCGCCCCCGCCCAGCAGCGGCTGCTCACGGGGGCGCGTCTCGTCCGCGTGCCGACCGGTTCGGTGATCCACCGGGAGGGCGAGACGGCCGAGCTGCTGGAACTGGTGGTGGACGGTCTCGTCCGCGTGTTCGTCACGGCGCCGGACGGACGCAGCCTGACCGTGCGGTACGCCCGTCGCGGAGCGCTCGTCGGCGTCGTGTCGATGTACGGGGCCGACTTCCGCCTGCCCGCGGGGATCCAGGCGGTGGTCGACTCCGAGGTGCTGCGTCTGTCGCCCGACGTCGTGCGCCGCGCCGCCGCCCAGGACCCGCAGGTGGCCGACGCGCTCCTGCGCGAGATGGCCGAGCGGGCGCTCAGCTTCATCTCCGAGATCCCCGGAAGCGCCTTCACCACCGTGCGGCAACGGGTCGCCCGGCACCTCCTGGACCTGGCGTCCCAGGGGTCCCGGACCGCCGGGGGGACGCGGCCGGTGCTCACGGTCCCCGTGAGCCAGCAGGCGCTCGCCGATGCGGTGGGCAGCGTCCGTGAGGTGGTGGTGCGGGTGCTGAGGGAGCTCCGCGAGGCCGGGGTGATCGCCACGCACCGGGACCACATCGACGTCCTCGACCCCGTCCGGCTGAGCCGGGAGCAGGGTGGAACCTAGGTCCCTGTCGCGCCCGCCCGTCGTCCCGACACTTCTCCCATGACCACCACGACGGATCCCGGGGGCGTCCGGTCCACGGCCGCCCCGGTCAGCGACACCGCCGTCGCCGGCCTCCGTGCCGCGCTGCGGGGCGAGGTCCTCACCGCTGCGGACGCCGGGTACGACGAGCACCGCAGGCTCTGGAACGGGTCGATCGACGGCCGGCCCGCCGTCATCGCCCGGTGCACGGGCGCGGACGACGTCCGCGCCGCCATCCGGTTCGGCCGCGACGAGCAGCTGCCCATCGCCGTCCGCAGCGGAGGGCACAGCTTCCCGGGGCTGTCCACCTGCGACGGCGGCCTGGTGATCGACCTCCGGCGGATGAACCGCGTCCGGCTGGATCCGGACTCCCGGGTGGCGGCCGTCCAGGCGGGGGTGCTGCTGGGGGAGCTGGACGAGCGGACCCAGGAGCACGGCCTGGTGGTGCCGGCCGGCATCGTCTCGCACACCGGGCTGGCCGGGCTGACCCTCGGGGGTGGCATCGGCTGGGTCATGCGCAGGGACGGCCTCACCGTCGACTCCCTGCTGTCCGCGGACGTGGTGACCGCCGACGGCGAGGTCGTCCGGGCCGGCGAGGACGAGAACGCGGACCTGTTCTGGGGGTTGCGCGGCGGCGGCGGCAACTTCGGGGTGGTCACCGGGTTCCGGTTCCGCATGCACCCCCTGGGGCCGCAGGTGATGGCCGGGGCGACCTTCTGGTCGACGGACGACGCCGAGCGGGTCCTGCGCTTCTACCGGGACTGGGTGGCCGAGGGGCCCGACGAGTTGATGACGATCGTCGTCCAGCGGCTCGCCCCGGCCCTGCCGGTGGTCCCGCCGGAGCTGGTCGGCCGGCCGGTGGTGGCGGTGGCGGCCTGCTACGCGGGCGACGTCGACGAGGGGCAGCGGGTCCTGGCGCCGATGCGGGGCTTCGGGACGCCGGTGCTGGACGTCGTGTCGCCGAAGCCGTTCGTGGCGCACCAGAAGATGTTCGACCCCTCGTTCCGGCACGGCTGCTGGTACTCCGTCCGCTCCTGCGACGTGGCGCGGCTCAGCGACGACGTGATCGACGTCGTCGTGGAGTTCGGCCGCCGGATCACCTCGCCGCTCAGCAGCGTGGCGTTGTGGCAGATGGGCGGGGCGGTCGCCCGGGTCCCGGACGACGCCACCGCCTTCAACGGCCGGTCCGCCGGGTTCACCTTCAACATCAACGGCAACACCGCCGGCCCGGACGGCTTCGAGGAGCAGCGCCAGTGGGCGCGCGACTACTGGACGGCCCTGGCCCCGTTCCACACCGGCGTCTACGTCAACTTCCTCATGGAGGAGGGGCAGGCCCGGGTGAGGCAGGCCTACGGGGAGACCAAGCTCCGGCGACTGACCGCGCTCAAGCGGCAGTACGACCCGACGAACCTGTTCCGGCGCAACCAGAACATCGCCCCGGGATGAGGTGGAGGGCGGCGCCCCGGGCGCTGGAGCGGTCGCGCACACACGCCGGGCCTCCTGCCCGGGGACCGGTGACGGCGCGGGCGGGGTCCCGCCCGCGGAGGTCGGTCAGGCCTTGGCCTTCCGCGGGCGCATCAGCCGCTCCATCTCCCTGGCGGCCCGCTGCTTCTCCTTGCGCTCGTCGCGCTTGGCCTTGACGGCCTTGCCCGACCTCTTCGTCGCGTGGTCGTCGTGGGGCGACTTGTCGGCCATCGGAGTGCTCCCTCGTCGACGGCAGGACCTCCTTGCTACATCCGGTCGCCCGGTCGCGCCAGGGAGTCCGGCGCGTCCGCTCGACCCGGGACGGGACTCCGCCCGGCCGGGACACGACCCCACCCGGAGACGCCGACGCCGGTCCACCCCGCCGCTCGCGAGCCCGCCCGCGACGGTGCCGGACCTCCGTGGCGCCGCCTGCCGCGTCCTCCACGGCGCCCGGCACGGCTCAGCGCGGCCAGCGCACCTCGATCCGGGTGACGGAGACCTCGATCCACGACCCGGTGGGACGCGTCGACAGCGCCTCCCGAGCCGCCTGCTCCAGCACGTGGCGTGCCGCCTCGGCGGCCCGTGCGGTGACGGCCGCCGCGACCGCGAGCGCCGAGGCGGTGACCAGGGACCCGGCGGTCGTGCCGCGTGACAGCGCCGGGAGCAGGGACCGCACCGCGGCCGGCACCGTGCCCAGCGGCGCACGGCGCCGGGGCACCCGGCTGCCGTCCGCCCGGTAGATCTCGCTCGGCTCGATCGGCTGCTGCCCGGCCACGGCGCCACCCCTTCCGTCCCCGACGCCCGATCCTCCCACCGGGCGCTCCCCGCGACGAGCGGTCCCGTGCGCGGAGCGGACGGCACGTCCACGGGACGGTGCGCCGCCCCCGGCACCGCCCGAGCTCGCGGGGACGGAAGACGTCCCGATCGCGCAGTGGATCCCTACGCTGGTGTCGTGGGCAACATCGGCAAGGAAGTCCGCCGCATCGAGGTCCTGCCCGTGCCCGAGCCGCCCCTCGAGCCGGTCTCCCCGGAGCGACCCCAGCCGCCCCGGGATCCCTCGCCCGTGGAGTAGCAGCGGTGGATCCCTACGGTGGCTTCGAGCCACGTGTGGGCCAGATCAGAGCGCTGCGCACCTTCCGGATCGGTCCGGACGGTGCCCTCTACCCGCTGTTCTCCACCGACCCCTGGCACGACGGCGCCAACGAGGCGCGCTGCCTGAACGGGGACCGCCCGCCGCACCCCAGCCCTGCTCCGGACTGCACGTGCGGCTTCTACGCCTTCGGCGCGGAGCAGTGGGCCGGTGACCAGCCGCGCAGCCGCCACGTCCTCGCCGTGGTCTCCTGCTGGGGTCACGTCGTCGCGGGGACCCGTGGGCTGCGCGCCGAGTTCTGCCGGATCGAGGCGCTCTGGCTGTCGGGCGCCGTGCCGGTGGACCTCACCGCGCGGGTCCGGCGGAACCACCCCTCCGTGGCGGTCTACGAGGACCGGTCCCGGATGCTCGCCGAGCACCCGCCCACCGAACTGGACTGCTACGAGCGGCCAGGCCGCGGAACCGGCCGCCCGGCGGGACGCCTGTGGTGGTCGGCCGCGATCGCGGCGGCCGTGCTGGGCGTCCTCCCCGCGGACTGGCTCGGGGGTGCCCGCAGCGCCGCGCTGCTGTCGGTGGTCCTGGGAACGGCCTTCGGGCTGGGCGTCCTGCCCCTCGCCCGGCGCGGTGTCGACAGCGGAGGGTCCGGCCGGCGCCTGCTGTGCCTGGCGACCTCGGTGTGGCTCTTCGCCTCGTTCCTGGGTCCCCTCGGCGCGGTGTTCGTGCGGTTGCCCCTGCTGCAGGCGGCGTCGATCGCCGGCCTGCAGCACGTGTGCCTGCTCATCGAGGGCCGCCGCATACCGGACCGGATCCCCTGACCGCACGCCGCTCGCTCCGCTGGGCCGGGGCATCGGTCCCGGTCCCGGCGGGGGCCGCGTCCTCGCGGCGCCCTCACGCCCGCTGGTCGACGGGTCCCCGCGCGGCCGGGGGTGCCGGGGTCCGCGGCCGCGGTGCCGGCCCGGTCGTGACCGCCCCCGCCGCCGTCCGCAGGGCCTCCTCGGCCTCGGCGACGAGGCGGGCGACCAGCTCGCGGGCCGGGACGACGTCGTGGACGAGCTGGACCGACTGCCCGGCGAACGGCAGCAGGTCGTGGCCGCCGCCGGCCCGCACGCGGGCGCGCAGCTCGTGCCCCACGCGCTCCGGGTCGACCGTCTCCGGCGCCCGCTCCAGCCGGGAGACCAGCTCGGTCCGCAGCGCCCGGGGCGCGTACGGCTGCCCGATCTGCGGGAGGGTGAACCGGGGCATCACCCGCTCGCTGTGCGGGACCTTGACCGCCTCGGTGGCGTCCGCGGCCACGATCCGGTCCTTCCACTCCTGGTCGACGCCCATCTCGGGAGTGGCGAGGAAGCGGGTGCCCAGGCTCGCCCCCTGCGCCCCGAGCGCGAGGGCGGCGGCCAGGCCCCGGCCGTCGGCGATGCCGCCGGCGGCGACCACCGGCACGTCCCCGGCCAGGTCGACGACGGCCGGCACGAGGACCAGGCTGCCGACCCACCCGCCGTTGCCGCCGGCCTCCGTGCCCTGGGCGACCAGCACGTCGGCACCGGCCTCCAGCGCGGCCTCCGCGGCCCGGACGTCGCCGACCGCCTGGATCCAGCGGATCCCGGCGTCGTGCGCACGCGCGACGAGGTCGGCGGGGACGCCCATGTGGAAGCTGATCGCCGCGGGGGCGAACTCGAGCGTGGCCGCGAACGCCTCGGGGTCGAACGGCCGCCCGGTGTGGTTGACCGCGAAGGGGCGGTCGGTGCCCTCCCGCACCCGCTGCCACTGCGCGCGCAGCTCCGACGGCCGGCGCAGCGCGGTGCCGAGGCTGCCGAGCGCCCCGGCCCGGCAGACCTCCACCGCCAGCGCCGTCTCGTCCCAGGGCCCGAACGGCGCGACCACCACCGGCACGGCGATGTCGAGCAGGTCGCACAACCGGGTCCGCAGCATCGCGAGCTCCAGGAGGAGGACGGGACACGGAGTGTGGCCCTCGGCGGCGTGCGGGGCCAGGGTGCCGGGCGCGCCGTCGCGGACGGCGTGCCGCGGGTGGTCGTCGCGCGGGGGTCGGGGCGGTGCGGCGGCCTGGTCGGGTGGGCGCCCGTGCTCCGTCGTCGCGGCGGACCGCGACGCCCGGACGGTCACCAGGTCGGCAGGCTGTCGGGGTACAGCAGCCTGACGATCCCGCCCCAGAGGTCGGTCGCGGGGACGGCCTCGCCGTCGGCCGCGTTCACCATCACCACCACGCTCGCCCCCTGCTCCGGCAGGTGGGAGATCACGTCGCTGTAGCCGAAGACCGAGCCGTTGTGGCCGACCCAGTCCCCGAGCTGGAGGACGCCGAGGCCGTACTGCACCCGGATGCCGCTGGAGGTGAGCGGCGTCCACTCCTGGCGCAGCCGGGCGGTCTCCGGGGTGAGGCCCGCCCCGGTCGCCAGCTGCTCGGCGTAGCGGAGCATGTCCGGCACGGTGGAGACGACCGCGCCGGCGGTGAACGGGACCTCGGGGTTGCTGTACGTCACGTCCCGGGGCTCCTCCGCGCCGGGGTCCGGCGGTGCCAGCTCGCTGTCGGTGTTCACGTAGCCGTGGGCGAACGGCTCCGGCAGGGCCGCGGTGGTGGGGTACGACGTCTCCGGGAGGCCGAGCTCCTCGATCACCGAGGTGGTCACCTGCTGTGCCGAGCGGCCGGTGACCCGCTCGAGGACCAGCCCGAGCAGCACGTACTCCGAGTTGGAGTACACGGTCGCCTCGCCCGGTGGGGTGGCCTCGCCGGCGTGCGCGCGGATGATCTCGAGCGCGTCGTAGGGGGACCACCCCGGCAGGAGCGGATCGGCGGCGTACCGCGCCAGGAAGTCCTCGTCCGCGACGAAGTCGTACACACCGGCGCGCATGCCCAGGAGGTCCCGGATGGTGATCTCGTCCCCGTGGGGGATGTCGGGGACGTACTCGTCCAGGCGGTCGTCGAGGGACAGCCGCCCCTGGTCGACCAGGCGCAGCACCGCCTGGGCGGTGAGGGTCTTGGTGACGCTGGCGATGCGGTAGTGCACGTCGGTGGTCATCGGGGTCCCCGTGGTGTCCGCGGTCCCGTAGGCCTGCAGGTAGCTCCCACGGGCCGGGTCGGAGATGCCGACCACCGCGCCGGTGACGCCGTCGGTCAGCGCGGCCCGCGCCAGTTCGTCGATCCGTGCGGCGAGGTCCGGGTCGAGGGTCGCGGCCGGGGCGGGAGCGGACCCCGCCGGGTGCTCGGGGGTGGCGGTGAAGCCGGTCGTCCCGGCCCCGGCGAGCAGGGCGAGGGCGAGGGCGGCGGGTCGCATCCATCGGCGCACGAGGAACAGCTCCTCCCGTGGAGGGGACGGGGTGGGGTCCCGGGGCCGGGCCCCGTCGTGGGGACCCGGCCGGCCGGGGTGCCGGTCAGCCGGCGTAGAGCTCGTCGATCACCGTCCTGGCGAGCTCGACGGCCGGGCCCTCGCCGTCGGGTGCGGGGGCGGTGGAGGTCCAGGTGACGACGGTGATGTCCCGCACCGGGTCGTGGCCCATGAAGGAGTTGGTCCCGGGGAGCTCACCGGTGTGCCCGTACACGGGCCCGAAGCGGGCCAGGCCGAGCCCGTAGCCGGGGCTCGCCGGGTCGTCCGGGTCCACCGGCTGGACGCTGGCGATCCGCTCCTGCTGCAGCCGCGGGCTGAGCAGGCACCCGTCGACCAGTTCCTCCACGTAATCGGCGAGGTCCTCCGCGGTGGAGATCCCGGCGCCCGCGGTCCACCCCCAGGAGGGGTTGGTGTCGGTGACGTCCATCGGCTCCAGGGTCCCGGCGGTGGCCGCGGCCTGGACCTCGGGTGGGAGCACGAGGCTGTCGATCGTCTCCACGTTCGTGCCGAAGGTGTACATCCGCGGGTGCGGCTCGGGGATCGACGCGTCGGTCCGGGCCGGGAAGGAGGTCTCGTCCAGCCCCAGCGGGTCGAAGATCCGGTCCTGGAAGGCCTGCTCCACCGGGACCCCGGTGAGCTGCTCGATGATCAGGCCCAGCAGCACGGTGTTGGTGTTCGAGTACAGGAACCCCTCGCCCGGGGGGAAGGCGGGCGGCTCGGCGAGGCCGATGGCGAGCAGCTCCTCCGGGTCCCACACCCGGCCGGGGTTGCTGTCCATCTGCTCGTTCAGCGTGAGGTCGGTGGTGTAGTTGGCCAGGCCGCTGGTCATGTCGAGCAGCTGGGCGATGGTGATGTCCTCCCCGTCGGGCACGTCGGGGCGATACCGCGACACCGGGTCGTCCAGGCCGATCCTGCCCTCGTCGACCAGCTGCAGGACCACCGTGGCGGTCCAGGTCTTGGTGTTGCTGCCGATCCGGACGTGGTCGGCGAGCGAGACCGGCTCGGTGCCGTGCCAGGTCCCGGTGCCCATCGTGGTGGCCCAGTCGCCCAGCTCGGGGGACCGCACCAGGACGACGGCGCCGGTGACCGCCAGGTCCCGCACGATCCGGTCGAGTTCGGGCTGCACGGCCGCGGCGTACGCCGGGACCCCCGACGACGCCGTCGCGTTCCCGGGCGACGCGTGCGCCGGGGCGGGGGCCACGACCAGCAGCGCGGCCGCCGTGGCCGCGATCGAGGCGGTCAGCGAGCCGGCCGACCGGGGACGACGCGACCCGCACGAGCGCTCTGCAGCTGTCATGGTCGACCTTCCGAGGGGAGCCGGTCCGGGGGCGTAGCCGACCCTGGCGAGGTCGCGACCGCCGGCCAATGGACCGGGGTGGCCCGCTCACCTGGACCTGGGTACAGGGTCCGGCGGGAGTCGTGGCCGGTGCGACGCCGCACCGGGCGCACGTCGCCGGTGCCATGCTGCACCGGTGGCGCATCGGGGCGGTGTCCGGTCGCCGCTGGCCCGGGCGCTGATGGTGGGCCTCGCGCTGATCGGCGCGTCCGGTGCCGTCGTCGCCGGCGTCGAGATCGCCCTGTTCGCCGACCGGGGTGGCGCCGGGTGGTGGCTGCTCGCCCTGTTCCCGGCCGGGGGGCTCGTCCACCTGGCCGCGGGGCTCGAGGCGTGGCGGCGCCGGCCGAGCAACCGGACCGGCCCGATCATGGTCATCGGGGCTCTCTCGTGGTTCGTGGCCGCCCTCGCCAACACCGGGACACCCGTCCTGGTGGCGGTCGGTGTCGTGCTCGCCACCACCCCGCTCGCCGTGACCGTCTGGCTGCTGCACGCCTTCCCGTCCGGCCGCCTCCGCTCGCGCACCTCCCGCCTGACGGTGGTGGGGGCCTTCGGGGTGTCCCTGGTCCTGCAGGTCCCGACCTACCTCTTCGACGCGGGTGCCAGCCCGGGCGGCGTGCTCTCCGTCGGCCACCGGGTGGACCTGCTCGCCGCCGGGACCTGGCTCCAGCGGGCCGCCGGGATGGTCGTCATGCTCATGACGGCGGGTGTGCTCGCCGGGCGGCTGCGGACCGCGACGCCCGGCCAACGGAGGGTCCTGCTGCCGCTGTACGCCTACGGGATCCTGGCCGTCCTGGCGACGCCGCTGGGTCCTCTCCTGGGTCCGTCCGCCGGTCTCTCGCCCGTGCAGGTGGTCGGGCTCCAGATCGGACTGCTCGCCGGGGTGCCCGTCGCCCTCGCGGCGGCGGTGCTGCGCGGGGGGTTCGCGAGGACCGCCGAGATCCAGGAGCTCGGTGCCTGGGTGGCCTCGCCCGCCGCCACCCCGGAGCGGCTCGCCGAGGCCCTCGGGCGGGTCCTCGGGGACCCGTCGCTGCAGGTCGTCTACGCCTCGCGCGACGGGCGCACGCTCGTGGACGGGAGCGGCGCACCGTTCGACGCGTCGGCGCTGGGCGAGCACCGCGACCTGGTCGACATCGAGCTCGGGTCGCGACGGATCGGCGCCGTCGTCTACGACACGACGGTGGTCGACGACGCCGAGCTGGTCCGCGGGGCGGGGCAGGTGGCCGCCCTCGCCATCGACCACGACCGGCTGACGGCCGAGCTGCGGGCCAGCCACGCCGACCTCCGGCAGTCGCGCGCCCGCCTCGTCGAGGCCGGCGACCGGGCGCGGCAGCGCATCGCCCAGGACCTGCACGACGGTCTGCAGGTGGAGCTCGTCCTGCTCGCCCTGGAGGCACAGCAGCTGGCGCACGTCGACGGGGCGGCCGATCTCCCCGGCGCGGCGACGCGCCTCCGTGTCGGCATCGACGGTGCCGCCCGGCACCTCCGGGGGATCGTGCACGCCCTGATGCCGGCCGCCCTCGTCGAGCGGGGCCTGACCGCGGCGATCGAGGACCTGGTCGACCGCGTGCCGCTGCCCACCCGGCTGGCGGTGGCCGAGGTCGACGGGCGCTTGCCGGCGACGGTCGAGAGGACGGCCTACTTCGTGGTCGCGGAGGCGCTGACGAACGCGGTCAAGCACGCCGCGGCCGCCACCCTGACCGTGACGCTCGAGCACGCGCCGGCGCGGCTCGTCATCGGCGTGACCGACGACGGCGTCGGCGGTGCGACCCAGGAGGGTGGGGTGGGGCTGCGCGGCCTCGCCGACCGTGTCGACGCCCTCGGTGGCCGGTTCACCGTCGACAGCCCGGCCGGCGGGGGCACCCGGCTGCTGGTGGAGCTGCCGTGCGGGTCGTGATCGGCGAGGACGAGGCGCTGTTGCGCACCGGGCTCACGCACGTGCTGCAGGCGGCCGGCTTCGACGTCGTCGCCGCGGTCGGGGACGCCCACGAGCTGGTCCGCAGCACGGAGGAGCACGCCCCCGACGTCGTCGTCACCGACATCCGGATGCCCCCCGACCGCAAGGACGCGGGCCTGCGCGCGGCGGTGAGGATCCGCCGGGAGCACCCCGGGATCGCCGTCCTCGTGCTGTCGCAGCACCTCCAGCGCGCCTACGCCGTCGAGCTGCTGGGCGACCGCTCGTCGGGCGTCGGCTACCTCCTCAAGCAGCGGATCGCCGACGTCGACACGTTCACCGACGACATCCGCCGCATCGCTGCCGGCGGCACCGTCCTCGACCCCGAGGTCGTGAGCCTCATGGTCGCCCGCGCCAGGGGGCACCACGGTGCGCTCGACCGGTTGACCCCCCGCCAGCAGCAGGTGCTCGCCCTGATGTCCGAGGGGCGGACCAACGCGTCGATCGCCCGGACCCTGTCCGTCACCGAACGGGCGGTCGTGCAGCACACGTCCCACATCTACGACGAGCTCGGCCTGGCGCCCAGCGACGACGACCACCGCCGGGTGCTGGCGGTGATCCGCTACCTCTCGTCGTGAGGGGCCCACCGACGAGCGCCGTCGGGGGCTCGCTGACAGGGTGGGCGACATGGCCCCCGTCTCTCCCGTCGTCGTGGTGACCGGTGCGAACGGCCTGGTGGGCACCGCGGTGTGCAGGGCGCTCGTCGAGCGGTCGGCGCGGGTGCGCGCCGTGGTCCGCCGCGCCGGCGGCGCGCCCGCGCTCGACGGGGTCACCGAGCACGTCGGCGACTTCGCCGACGAGTCCCTCGCCCGCGCGGTGACCCGGGGCGCCGACGCGGCCGTCACGACGGTCCACCCGATGGGCTCGCCACGGGAGGTCCAGCACCGGGTGGGCGTCGAGGGCACGGCGGTCCTCGCCCGGGCCGCCCGCGACTCCGGCGTCGCCCGGCTGGTGCACCTCTCCACGGCGGGGGTCTACGACCGCTCGGCCGGCGTCGGGGACATCGCCGAGGACGGCCCCCTCCTGCCCGAGGGCAGCGGCGACTACCCCGACACCAAGAACGCCGCCGACGCCGCGCTGGCGCAGGTCGGCGGGCTCACGACCGTGCTGGTCCGCCCGCCGGCGGTCCTGGGCACCGGCGAGACCTCGGTGTGGAACACGCTGCGACCGCGGGGGATCCGCGACGGCGGGGACCGCCGGGCCGACCCGTCGCAGACCTGGCCCTGGGTGCACGTCGAGGACCCGGCGGCCTTCGTCGCGGACGTCGCCACCGGTGCCGTCGCGACGTCCGACGACCCGGAGCGGGGCCCCGTGGCCGGCGGCACGACCCCGGTCATCGTCGCCGGTGAGCCCGCGACGTGGCGGGACTACCTCGGCACGGTGACCGACGCGCTGGGCGTCGCCCCGGAGTGGACCGACGAGCCGGTGTGGACCGGGCAGCTGCTCACCGACCGCGCGCGGAGGTGGGGCTGGGTGCCCCGGGTCGGCCTCGCGCAGGCCCTGGAGGAGCTGCGGCGGGGCCTGACGCCGCGCGGGTGACCGTCAGCGCGCGGCCACGCGGAAGACCGGCCAGCCGATCTCGGTCCGCCAGGCCGACGGGTCGGGGGTGTCGCGCGGGCCGGCCAGGTAGGTCTCCCGCACCGGCCCGGCCACCGCGAGGGCGTTGGCCACCACCCAGGTCCCCAGCTCGCCGTAGGTGACGTCGATGTCGTGGTGCTCGCCGACGTGGGTGGTGACGGCCAGCTCGACGGCCGGCAGGGTCACCGGGTGCACGCGGCCGCTGCTCGGCGGCCGGGCCGTCGGCCGGTACACGAGCGCGTGCCCGCGGCCGGCCTCGAAGAGCGCGTTGTCGTACAGCCCTCCGGGGACGCCGGTCGGCTCGCCGACCACGGCGTCCAGCTCGGCCGTGGCGCCGGCGTACCAGGGGAGGAGCTGGTCGTGCGTCACGTCGTCCTCGACCGCGGCCACGGTCGTGGCCGGCACCGCGCGCACCTCGACGTCGAGCGGGGCCGGCTCCGGTCGCAGCAGCCGGCGCAGCGACGCCACCGCGGCCCGGGTGCGGTCCAGTTCGGACTCCAGCCGCTGCAGGTGCTCGGAGACCAGCGCGGCACGGGCGCCCGGGTCGGGGGAGCGCAGGATGCGCTGGACGTCGGACAGGGGGACGTCGAGCTCGCGCAGGCGGTGGACGACCTGGGCGGTCGGGATCTGGTCCGCGCTGTAGTAGCGGTAGCCGGTGGCCTCGTCCACGGTCGCCGGCTCGAGCAGGCCCGCGTCGTGGTACCGGCGCAGGGTGCGCACGCTGAGGTGGGTCAGCCGGGAGAACTCGCCGATCGCCAGCACCGGAGCACTGTGGACCCTCCCCCTGGGGGAGGGTCCACCGCTCGACCCTCCCCCAGGGGGAGGGTGCACCGTCGGGGCGTGACCACACCGACCGGCATCCGGCCCGACCAGCTGCCCGCGACGATCCGCGGCTTCCTCACCGCGCACCGGGCCCGGGAGGCCGACGTCGCGCTGCGCGCCTTCACCCCGACCGCGGTGGTCGTCGACGAGGGCAGGACCCACCGGGGCACCGAGGAGATCCGGCGCTTCCTGTCCGAGGCCGGCGCCGGGTTCAGCTACACCACCGAGCTCGTCGGTGCCGAGCGCGTCGACGACGCGCACTGGGTCGCCACCCACCGGCTGGAGGGCGACTTCCCCGGCGGCGTCGTCGACCTCCGCTACCGCTTCACGATGGACGGCGACCTCGTCGCGGGGCTGGTCATCGCCCCGTGACGACCGCCGTCCGGCGGTCACGCCCCGGCGCTCGGCAGGCTGTGCCAGGTGTCGTACGCGACGGCGGCCGCGCCCTCGACGTCACCGGCGGCGCAGAGCCGGATCAGCTCGTCGTGCCGGGGGACCGACGCCCGGCCGCGGAGGGAGCCGAACCGCAACCGCTCCGCACGGCGCACCGTGGGCGTGAACTGCTCGAGGACGGTCGCGAGCGCCCGGTTGCCGGAGATGCGCACCAGGACGCCGTGCAGCTCGTCGTCGATCCGGAGGGCGGACTCGACGTCCCCGGAGTCGACGGCGGCGGCGAACCGGCGGTTGGCGTCGCGCATGGCGGCCAGGTCCGCCTCGGTGAGGACGGGGACGGCCTCCCGGACGGCGAGCTCGTGCATCGCCGCGACGACGTCGCGGGCGTCCCGGACCGCGCGGACGTCGAGCGGGCTCACGACCGTCGACCGGCCCGGCCGGGCCAGGACCAGCCCGCTGTGCGCGAGGCGCAGCAGCGCCTCGCGGACCGGCGTCCGGCTGACGCCGAGCCAGGCGGCGAGCTCCAGGTCCCTGAGCTGCTCGCCGGGGGTGAACGTGCCGTCGACGATCGCGTCGCGCAGGCGGCGGTAGACGTCGTCGCGCAGCAGGCCGCGGTCGACCCCGGGGCTCGTCGGGGGGATCGGCACGGGTGGACCTCCTGGCGGTACCGGGCGCACGGACGGCGGGACGAGGCGGAACGAGGAAGCCCGGAGGAGACCCTTCCTGCCCATCATCCCTGCATGCAATATATCGCATAGCGGAGGCGTTGGCGGGGGACGCAGGAGAGGTGCCACCGGACGGGCGACGTCGGAGCGCCCGCCTGACCGATGAGGAGGAGCCATGACCAGCAGCACGCTCGAGACCCGCACCGCCCCGCCCACGGTGGTGCTGGTCCACGGGGCCTTCGCCGACTCGTCGAGCTGGAACGGCGTGATCGCCCGGCTCCGGCGGGACGGCCATCCGGTGATCGGGGTGGCCAACCCGCTCCGTTCGCTGCACGGCGACGCCGCGCTCCTGCGCGACGTCCTGGAGAGCGTGGACGGGCCGGTCGTCCTGGCCGGCCACTCGTACGGCGGCAGCGTGGTGAGCGAGGCGGCCGCGGGGCTCCCGCAGGTGAGGGCGCTGGTCTTCGTCGCCAGCTTCCTGCTCGACGAGGGGGAGAGCACCGGTGAACTGACCGGGAGGTTCCCGGGCAACGAGCTGGGGTCGGCGCTGCGCCCGGTGCCCGTGCAGGGTCCCGACGGGCAGACCGTCGACGACCTCTACATCGAGCAGGAGAGGTTCCGGCCGGTCTTCGCCGCCGACGTGCCGGCGGACGTCGCCGAGCTGATGGCCGTCACGCAGCGGCCGATTACCGGCGACGCGCTCGCGGACAAGGCGACGAAGGCGGCCTGGAGGACCGTCCCGTCCTGGACCCTGGTCACGCTCCAGGACCTGGCCGTCCCGGCCGGGGCCCAGCGGTTCATGGCCGAGCGGGCGAACTCGCACACCGTCGAGGTCGATGCGTCGCACGCCGTGACCGTCTCCCGGCCCGACGTCGTCGCGCGGCTGATCGAGGAGGCCGCCCGCGCGACGGCCGCCTGATCGCAGCGGCTGACGTCAGGCCGCTCCGAGGACGCACGGAGGCCCCGTGGTCGGCGACCGCGGGGCCTCCTGCCGTGGCGGGGGCCGAGCACCCACCCCACGCGCGAACCGGCCTGCGGCACACTGCGCGGTCACCGGCGGAGGGGACGCGATGGACAGGCCCGTGCTGATGGCGGTGGACGACGACCCGGCCGCGCTGCGTCCGGTGCAGGAGGAGCTGACCAAGCGCTACGGCACCGACTACGACGTCCGCTGCCTCACCTCGGCGGAGGAGGCGCTCGGCGACCTGGCGCGGGTGCGGGCGGCGGGCGGGGAGGTGGCGCTGGTCCTCGCCGACCAGTGGATGCCCGGGATGACCGGCGTCGAGTTCCTCGACCGCGTGCGGGCGCTGCACCCGGAGGCGCGACGGTCGGTGCTGATCACCTGGCACGACCGGTCGACCGCCCCCGTGCTGCCGGTGTCGGTGCTGCGGCAGATCGACTGGGTCACCAAGCCCTGGCAGCCCGGGGACGAGCACTTCCACCAGGCGATCGGGCAGTTCCTGTACCAGTGGGCGCTGCCGAACCGGCCGCGGTTCCTGGCGGCCCGGGTGGTCGGGGAGCGCTGGACGGCGCGCTCCCACGAGATCCGGGACCTGCTCAGCCGCAACAGCGTGGCCTACGGCTTCCACGACGTGGCGTCCGAGGAGGGCCGGGCGCTGCTGCGGGAGGTGGGCCGGCCGGCCGCCCGCCTGCCGGTGGTCGTCCTCTTCGACGGACGGGTCCTCGAGGACCCGTCCGGTCTCGAGATCGCCGACGCGCTCGGCGTCAGGACCCGGCCGGACCCGCGGCCCCACGACGTCACGGTCGTCGGTGCGGGCCCCGCGGGGCTGGCCGCGGCGGTCTACGGCGCCTCCGAGGGGCTGCGCACGGTCGTGCTGGAGGCCGAGGCGATGGGTGGGCAGGCCGGCACCAGCTCGCTCATCCGCAACTACCTGGGCTTCCCCCGCGGCATCCCCGGCGCCGACCTGGCGCAGCGGGCCTACGAGCAGGCCTGGCTGCTGGGCGCGGAGTTCGTCTACGGACCGCGCGCGGTCGGCCTGGAGACCTCGGGCGACGGCCTCGTCGTCTCGCTGAGCGACGGCAGCGCCGTCACCAGCCGGGCCGTCGTCCTCGCCACCGGGGTGACCTACCGGCGGCTCGGCGTCCCGTCCCTGGACGCGCTCGTCGGGGCGGGGGTCTTCTACGGCGCCGCGGCACCGGAGGCGCAGGCGATGGCGGGCGAGGAGGTGTACGTCGTCGGAGGGGCCAACTCGGCGGGGCAGGCCGCGCTGCACCTGGCCCGCTACGCCCGGCGGGTGACGCTCCTGGTACGCGGCGCCTCACTGGCCGCGACCATGTCCGACTACCTGGTCCGCGAGATCGACGCGGCGGCCAACGTCACCGTCCGCCACGGCGCCGAGGCGGTCGGCGGCAGCGGTGAGGGGCGGCTGACCCACCTGGTGGTGCGCGACCGGGACGGCGGGGACACCGAGACGGTCCCCGCCGCGGGCCTGTTCGTGCTGATCGGCGCCGAGCCGCACACCGACTGGCTGCCCGGTGCGATCGACCGGGACGGCACGGGCCACGTCCTGACCGGCGCCGACCGGCGCGGCGGCCCCGCCGGCGGTGAGGTCCGCGAGTTCGAGACCAGCGTGCCCGGCGTGTTCGCCGTCGGCGACGTCCGGCACGGGTCGGTGAAGCGGGTGGCCTCCGCGGTCGGGGAGGGCGCGGTCGCCATTCGCATGGTCCACGACCACCTCGGCCGCCTCCGAGGTCCCCACCCGGGACGGTGACGCGGAGGAGGCGTCACGCCGGCGTGACCGCCGGGATCTCGGGCTCTCCACGGCCGGGTGCGGCCTGCGGCCGCGACCCGCGCGCGTCGGCGGCCATGCGGTCGGACAGGGTGGCGGCGTCCGCGCCGACGAAGCCCAGCAGCGCCGAGCCGCGGCACGTCTGCCACGGCAACCCCAGGAAGTACAGCCCGGGCACCGCGGTGACCCCGGCGTCGTGCCGGACCTGCCCGTCGACGACCACGCCGGGCACGTGCAGCCACGAGTGGTCGCTGCGGTACCCGGTCGCCCACACGACCGCGTCGACGTCGAGGGTGGTGCCGTCGGCGAAGCGGGCGGTGCGTCCGGTGACCGCGGTGAGCCGGGGCCGCAGGTCGATGCCGCGGCGGCGCAGGTCGCGGGTGCGGGTGCCGATGACCAGGTCACCGCGGGCGCGCAGCCGGCGGGCGATGCGGGTGTGCGCGGGCACGGTGAAGAACCCGACCGTGTCCAGCCAGGTGAACAGGTCACGGCCGGCGATGCGCTGCGGCAGCTCGGTCGGCCGGGTGCCGACGGCGACGGTGACGGGCTGGGTGGCGGCGAGCTCGGCGGCGATCTGCAGGCCGGAGTTGGCGCCGCCGACGACGAGCACCCGGCCGTCGCCGGGCAGCTGGGTCGGGTTGCGGTACCCGGCGCTGTGGAGCTGCGGTACCGCCGGGTCCACCTGCTGGGCCAGAGCCGGGACGTGCGGGGTCTGGAACGGCCCGGTGGCGACGACGACCTGCTCGGCGCGCACCGTCCCGGTCGGCGTGGTCGCGGTGAAGCCGCCGTCGCCGTCGCGGTACAACCGCAGCACCGGGGAGTTCGTCCGCACCGGGAGGGCGAAGCGCCGGGCGTAGGCGGCCAGGTAGTCGGCGACGTCGTCCTTGCTCGGGTGGGTGTCCGCGGGAGCGGGGAACGGGAGGCCGGGCAGCGAGTCGTACCGGGCGGGGCTGAACAGCCGCAGCGAGTCCCAGCGGGAGCGCCACGAGTGGCCGACCTCGGGTCCGGCGTCGAGCAGCAGGAGGTCCGCGTCGCGGCGGGCGAGGTGGTGGCCGATGGCGAGACCGGCCTGGCCGGCACCGATCACGAGCACGTCGACGGACCGATCGGTGGGGACGGGGGTGGGCATGACGGCTCCTGGCAGGGGTGGGGGAGGGGACGGGCGGTGCGGTCAGCCGAGGCCGCGGTGAGCGTGCGCGGCGGTGCTGGTCGTGGAGGCTCCTCGGTCCGGGCTGGCTCTGCGCCGGACGCTAGGAGCGGACGGGAGGCGTCACGCCGGGAGAACCACCGGGTTCCCCGCCGTCCCCCGGGAGCCGGGCAGCCGCGCGTCAGTCCAGCGGGAGGGCGGTGAGCTCGGCGCGGGAGGCCACCCCGAGCTTGCTGAACACGTTCCGCAGGTGGAAGTCGACGGTGCGCGGACTGACGAACAACTGTGCCGCGACGTCCCGGTTGGACAGGCCCTGCCGGACCAGGGCCGTCACCTGACGTTCCTGCGCGGTCAGCTCGGTGGTCGTGGAGACGTCGCGGCGCCGCGCGGTCTCCCCGGACGCACGCAGCTCCTGCGCCGCCCGCTCGGCCCACGGGGTCGCGTCCAGCTCCTCGAACAGCGACAGCGCGGTGCGCAGGTGCTCCCGGGCGTCCACCCGGCGCCGTGCACGGCGCAGGTGCTCGCCGAGGGCCAGCTCGGTGCGGGCCCGGGCGGGCGTCCGCAGCGACGCGGCGTGCGCGTCCAGGGCACGCCGGAAGTGCTCCTCGGTGGCGTCGTCCCCGGCGAGCAGGGCGCGACCGTGCTCGACGACGGCGCGCGCGGCCGGGGCGCCGGTGCCCGCGGCGAAGTCCTCCAGCTCGCCCAGCCAGGTGCGGGCGAGGTCCTCGCGGCCGGCGCGGACCGCGGTCTCGAGCCGGTCGAGCGCGGCCATGCGGCGGTATCCGGGTGAGCTGATCTGCTCGAGGTGGTACAGGGCCGACGCCGGCTGCCGGGCGCGGAGGCCCCGTGCCCAGCGCACCAGGTCGGCGACGAGGAAGTCCGCGAGCCCGACCGGGTGCGCCTCCCGGATCGCGGTCGCCTCGGCCAGGAGGCGGTCGGCGGCGTCGTCCCCGCGCAGGGCGGCCAGCAGCCCGAGCTCGGCGGTCGGCAGCGCGGTCAGGCCGGGGTGTCCCGTGCCGGCGGTCAGCGCCAGCGCCTCGGTCGCGGCGCCGGCGGCCTGGGCCCAGTCGCCGGTGGCGATCTGGAACTGCGCCCCCCGGGTGAGGGCGTGCTCGACCATGGTGAGCGCGCCTGCGCGGCGGGCGGCGGTCAGCTGCTCGGCGTGCAGCCGGAGACCCCGCTCGTCGTCGTCGACGAGCATCGCCGCGACCCCCAGGTTGGGTTGCAGCACGTGGTCGTCGACCGGGTCGGCGTCGGTGAGGGCGAAGGCGCCGCGGAAGCACTCGGCGGCGGTGGCCCAGTCCCGGCAGGCGGTGGCGCGGAACCCGCGCAGCAGGGCGGAGGCCGCCCGCACGCGGGGCGGCGCGTCCGGTGCCGGGGGGCGGACCAGCGCGGCCGGGTCGACGTCCCGGGGCGACCGGGCACCGAAGGCGGCCAGTGAGGCGGCGAGCATCGCCAGCTCCTGCGCCATCGCCTCGTCCGCCTCGGCGGCGACCCGGGCGGCCTGCAGGACGAGGTCGTAGCCGTCGTCGAGCGAGCGGGTGTTCCACTCGATCTGCCCCTGCAGGGTCAGCAGCCGCGCCCGCACCCGCGGCTCGAGCGGCTCGGCCGCGGCCGCGGCGGCCAGCGCCGTGGCCTGGGAGGGGTGCGCCCCCAGCCAGGCCGACGACGCGGCCGTGTACAGCCGCCGGCCACGGGCCGCGCCCGCGGTGGTGAGCTCGGCGGCGCGGGCCCACGCGGCGGCCGCCGCCTCGTGGCCACCGCGGGTGGCGGCGCGCTCGGCCACGTCGTCGAGGGCGGCGACGACGGTCTCGTCCGGCCGGTCGGCGGCGGCGGCCAGGTGCCAGGCCCGGCGGTCCGCGTCGGGGCCGACCGCCGCGGCCAGGGCGCGGTGTGCCGCGCGGCGCTGCGCGCTGGTGGCGGCCCGGTAGACCGCGGAGCGCACCAGCGGGTGGTAGAGGGCGAGCACGTCCCCGTCGACGTGCAGCAGCCCGGCGCGCTCCACCTCGTCGAGGGCGTCGTCGCCGGCTCCGAGGTGCTCCGCCGCGGCCCGGACCACCGTCAGCCGGGCGGTGTCGTCGGCCGCGGCCAGCAGCAGCAACCGCTGCGCCGGCTCGCCGAGCCGCCGGTAGCGGTCCAGGAAGCCCCGCTCCACCCCACCGGTCAGCGGCAGCTGCGTGGGCAGCGGCGACCGCCCGGCCAGCTGCTCGGGGGTGAGCACCCCGGCCAGCTCGACCAGCGCCAGCGGGTTGCCGCCGGTGGCCGCCACCAGCCGGTCGCGCACCGCCGGGTCCACCGTGGCGCCGGCCCGCGCGGACAGCACCGCCTCGGCGTCCGCCCCGGCCATGCCGCCGAGGACGACGGCGGGCAGGTCGGGTGCGTCGAAGCGGCGGGCGTCGCCGTCGCGGGCGGCGAACAGCACGGCCACCCGCTCGGCCTGCAGCCGGCGGGCGACGAACAGCAGCGCCGCGGCCGAGGCGTCGTCGAGCCAGTGGGCGTCGTCGACGACGGCCAGCACGGGGGAGTCCTCGGCGGCGTCGGCGAGCAGGCTCAGCGTGCCGAGGAACGCCAGGAAGCGCTCGCCCTCACCGGCCGCCTCGCCGAGGGCGGCACCGAGCGCGGCCTGCTGTGGCGCCGGCAGCCCGGTGAGGAGCGTCCGCAGTGGCCACAGCAGCCGCTGCAGGGCGGCGAAGGCCAGCGGCGACTCCGACTCCACGCCCGAGGTGCGCAGCACCCGCATGCCCGCGGCGGCGTCCACCGCCTCGGCCAGCAGCGTCGACTTGCCGGCCCCGGCGACGCCGCGGACCACCAGCGCACCCCCGGTCCCGGCGCGTGCGCCGTCGAGCAGGGCGGCGATCCGCGCACGCTCGGCGTCCCGTCCGGCCAGCACGGCGCCGACCGTACCGAGCGCTGCGGAGCTCCCGTGGCACCGGCGAGACCGCCGGGTGGGTCCCGGCCGCCGACGCGGGCGTCAGTCGAGCGGGTGGGCGGCCAGCTCGGTGCGACTGGTGACGCCCAGCTTGGCGAACACGTTGCGCAGGTGGAAGTCGACGGTGCGCGGGCTGACGAACAGCTGCGCGGCGACGTCCCGGTTGGCCAGGCCCTGACGCACCAACCGGGCCACCTGCAGTTCCTGCGGGGTGAGGTCCACGACCGTGGACGCGTCGCGACGGCGGGCGGTCTCGCCGGACGCGCGCAGCTCCTGCCGGGCGCGCTCGGCCCACGGCTGCGCGCCGAGGTCCTCGAACGTCTCGAGGGCGGCGCGCAGGTGGGGCCGGGCGTCGACCCGGCGGCGGGAGCGGCGCAGGAAGGCGCCGTACGCCAGCTGGGTGCGGGCCCGGTCGGGCGGGCGGTCGCTCTTGGCGTGCGCGGCGAGGGCCTGCTCGAAGTGGCGCTCGGCCTCGGGGCCGTCGGTGAGCAGCGCCCGGCCGTGCTCGGCCACGGCGGAGGCCCAGGCGGAGCCGGTGGCCTCGGCGAAGCCGGCCAGCTCCTCCACCCAGGCGTGAGCCGGGTGCGGCCGCCCGGCCCGCACGGCGGCCTCGATGCGGTCCGTGGCGGCCAGCCGGCGGGTCATCGGATGGCGGATCTGCTCCAGCTGGTGCAGCGCGGCGGCCGGATCGGCCGCGTCGCGCACGCCACGGGCCCACCGCAGCACGTCGGGCACCACCTCGGCCAGGATGCCGAGCGCGTGATCGGCGCAGATCCGCTCCGCGTCGGCGAGGTACCGGTCCACCGCCCCGTCGCTCCGCAGCGCGGCCAGCAACGCCAGCCACGCGGTCGGCAGGGCGGCCAGCCCCCGGTGCCCGGACTGGTCGGCCAATGGCAGCGCCTCGGCGGCCGCGGCGCGGGCCGCGGTCCACCGCCCGGTGGCCACCTCCGCGAAGCCGAGCCGGGCCAGCGAGTAGAGGATCATCAGCACGGCGCCGGTGCTGCGCGCCCGGGTCAGCAGCTGCTCGTGGTAGCGCCGGGTCAACGCGTCGTCGCCCAGGTACATCGCGGCGATGCCCAGGTTGGGCAGCAGGTCCAGGTCCTCCTCGGCCAGGTGCTCGGCGAGGGCGAAGGCCTCCTCCAGCGGCGGCATCGCCCCCTGCCAGTCGCCGTGGACGGCGGCGTCGAGGCCGTGCAGCAGGTCGGAGAAGCACCGGGCGCGCACCGGCGCGTCGGGCCCGGGGCGGGGGACCAGGGCCGGAGGGGCGACGGCGCTGCCGGAGCGCGCACCGAACGCGGCCAGCGCCGCGGCGAACATGGCCATCTCCCGCGCACGCTGCGCGTCGTGCGGCGCCACCTCGGCGGCGGCCTGGAGCACCATCCGCTGCCCGGCGTGCAGCGAGCCGGTGTTCCACTCGATGCGCGCCCGGAGCCGGAGGACGTCCGCGAGCAGCAGCGCGTCACGCGCCTGCGCCGCGGCGGCGTCGACCAGCGCCCGGGCCCGGGCGGGTCGGGCGGCCAGCCAGGCGGAGCGGGCGGCGGCGTAGAGCCGCTCGGCCTGGGCGTTCCCGGCCGGTGAGAGCTCGGCGGCGCGTTCCCAGGCGGACGCGGCCGCCTCCAGACCTCCTCGCGCCCGGGCCCGCTCGGCGGCGGCGTCGAGCTCGGCGACCACGGCCTCGTCCGGCTCCTCGACGGCGGCGGCGAGGTGCCAGGCGCGCCGGTCGGCCTCGTCAGGGCCGGTCAGCACGGCCGCCAGGGCTCGATGGGCCCGTCGGCGCTCGGTGCTGGTGGCGGCGCCGTACACCGCCGAGCGCACCAGCGGGTGCCGGAGGTCGACGGCGGCGTCGCGGACCTGGAGCAGCCCCGAGCGCTCGGCCACCTGCAGTGCGTCCTCACCGGCTCCCAGGGAGGCGGCCGCCTGCCGCACCACCCGCGTCTGACCGGAGTCGTCGGCGGCCGTGACCAGCAGAACCGTCCGGGCCTGCTCCGGCAGCCGCCGGTAGCGGTCGAGGAAGGCCCGCTCCACGCCCTCGGTCAGCGGCAGCCGGGTCGGCAACCGCACCCGGCCGGACAGCTGCTCCGGCGTCAGGGCCCCGGCGAGCTCCACGAGCGCCAGGGGGTTGCCGCCGGTGCTCGCGACCAGCGCGTCGCGCACCTCCGGGGGGACGGGGACCCCGGCGCGGGCGGAGAGCAGGTCACCGGCGGCCTGGGCGTCGAGGGCCCCGACGGCGAGGCGGGGCAGGTCACCACTGTCGAAGGTGCGCACGTCGGCGTCGCGGGCGGTGAACAGGAGGGCGACCCGCTCCACCTGGAGTCGCCGGGCCACGAACAGCAGCGCCGCGGCGGACGCGTCGTCGAGCCAGTGGGCGTCGTCGACGACGGCGAGCACCGGGCGGCGCTGTCCGGCGTCGGCGAGGACGTTCAACGCGGCCAGGAAGACCAGGAAGCGGTCGCCGGGGCCGTCGTCGACCTCACCGAAGGCCGCCCGCAGCGCCCGGGCCTGCGGCTGCGGCAGGTGGTGCGCACAGTCGGCCACGACCGGGCGCAGCAGACGGTGGAGCGCGGCGAACGCCAGCGGGGACTCCGACTCCAGACCCTGCGTGCGGAGCACCGTCATGCCGTCGGCCCGGGCCACCGTGTCGCGCAACAACGCCGACTTGCCCACGCCCGGGTGTCCGACCAGCACCAGCGCCCCGCCCCGGCCGGCCCATGCCTCGTCCACCAGTGCGGCGATGGCTGCCCGCTCGGAGTCCCTGCCGGAGAGCACGCCGAGACCCTAGTGCGCCACCGGACGGAACCGAGCCGCCTTCCCCGCGCGGTTCCCGGCCGGACGGGTCGTCGCCCGCGGGCAGGCCATCCCGGCGGAACCACCGGCGCGACCGGACTCCGCCACGCCGGACGGTGGCGGCACACCCGGACCTGCCTCCCGAGGAGGGAACCCGTGACGACCCACTCCGCCGCCGGACCGGCGGCGCCCGCCCACCCGCACCCGTCAGCCCACCCGACCGTGCCCACCGTCGACGAGCCGCGCCGGCCGTGGACCGTCTTCGGTCTGATGATCACCGCGCAGGTGATGGTGATCCTCGACGTCTCCGTGGTGAACGTCGCACTGCCGTCGATTAGCCGCGGTCTGCACCTCTCGGCCGCGGACTACCAGTGGACCGTCAGCGCCTACGTGCTGCTCTCCGGCGGCCTGCTCCTGCTCGGCGGTCGCATCGCGGACCTGATCGACCGCCGGGGGGCGTTCCTCACCGGCGTCGGCCTGTTCACCGCCGCCTCCCTGACCAGCGCGCTCGCCCAGGCCCCGTGGATGCTGGTCGTCTCCCGCGCCGCGCAGGGAGCCGGCGCCGCGCTGCTCACCCCCGCGGCGCTGTCGATCGTCATGACCGCCTACGCCGGCAGGCAGCGGCAGACGGCGCTCGCCGTGTGGGGCACCGTCGGCAGCCTCGGCATCGCCGCCGGCGTGCTGTTCGGCGGGGCGCTGACCAGCGCACTGGGCTGGCGGGCGGTGTTCTTCGTCAACGTGCCGATCGGCGTCGCCGTCGTCCTCGGCACCCTGCGCGCCGTGGCCCGGGGCGCCTCCCGGGCGGGGGCGCTGCGCCGGCTCGACGTGCCGGGCGCGCTGACCCTGGTGGGCGGGCTGCTGGCCCTGGTGTCCGGCATCGAGGCCACCCGCTCGGCCGGCTGGACGGCGCCCCGCACCTGGCTCGCGCTGGCCGCCGCCGCGGTGCTGCTGACCGCCTTCGCCCGGCTCGAGCGCCGCACCACCGATCCCCTCGTGCCCCCGGCGACCTGGCGCATCCGGTCGCTGGTCTCCGCGTCGGCGGTCATGGCCGGCGTCACCGGCGTGGTGGTCGGCGCCGTCTTCCTGACCTCGCTGTACCTGCAGGACGTCGTCGGAGCCTCGCCGGTCGTGGCCGGCCTGGAGTTCCTGCCCCTGGCCGGCGCGATCACCCTCGCCGCCACCGCCGCGTCGAAGGTGGTCGGCCGGGTCGGTGCCCGCACGCTGGTCCTCGGCGGCCTGGTCGTCATGGCCGGCGGCGCGCTCCTTCTGGCCGCGAACGCCGGCGGCACCTCCTACGCCGCCGACGTGCTGCCCGGCCTCCTGCTCGTCGGCGCGGGCGTGGGGCCGATGTTCGTGGCGATCGCGGTCGCCGCGATGGGCGACGTGCCGGGCGAGAGCTCCGGCGTGGCGAGCGGGCTGATGATGACCGGACACGAGATCGGCGCGGCCCTCGGCGTCGCCGGGCTCACCGCCGTCGCCGGTGACCTCGCCACCTCCGCCGGTCTGGTCGACGGCTACGGGCGCGCCTTCGCTGCCGCCGCCGGTGTCCTGGTCGCCCTGTTCGTCCTCACCGCACTCGCCGTGCCCGGCGGCCGGCCGGCCGCCGCAGCCGCCGGCCACGGCGCCCACGGCCACGGCGCCCACGGCCACGGCGCCCAGGGCCACGGCGCCCACGGCGCCCAGGGCCACGGCGCCCACGGCCACTGAGCCACCCGGCGCTCCCGGCCTCCTGGCGAACCCGGCCTCCTGGCGAACCCGGCGTGGATCCCGGCGGTTTCCCCGGTGAGAGCGACCCACCCCCACGCCGACTCTCGTCCCCGACCCCACCACCACCCCGAGGAGTCCCCGTGCTGTCCAACACGCCCCGCACCTTCGTCGGCTCGACCACCTTCACCGTCACCGGCATGACCTGCGCGCACTGCCAGCGGGCGGTCACCGAGGAGATCTCCGGCGTGGCCGGCGTCCGGTCGGTCACCGTCGACCTGGCCAGCGGCACCGTCACCGTCACTGCCGACCGCCCGGTCGACCGCGCCGACATCGCCGCCGCCGTCGACGAGGCCGGCTACGCCCTCGTCCCGTAGCCCTCATCGCCACCCCGCTGTCCGGGTCGTCCACCGGCACTCCGGCCCCACGACCCGGGCAGCGGCGTCCGGAGTCCACCGTCCGCCACCGCTTGCCAGGAGCCCGCCATGACCTCCACCCACGAGCACCTCACCCGCTCGCGCCAGCAGGAACTGATCCGCGAGGCCGAGCACGCCCGGCTGGTCCGCTGCCTGCGCCCGGCCCGGCCCTGGCGACGCCCCCGCCCGTGCCCCTGCGCCTGACCGCCGCCTCCACCACCTCGACCCGCTTGCCGCCCCCGACGACCCGCTCCTCCCGGGAGAGACGATGACCGTCACCGACACGCAGCCCGCCCCGCCCCCGACCCGGCCCGTGATCGCCGCCCGCGCGGTCGACGTGGTCAAGACCTACGGCCGTGGCGAGGCCGCCGTCCGCGCCCTCGACTCGGCCAGCGTCACCATCCCTGCTGGGGACTTCACCGCCGTCATGGGACCGTCCGGGTCGGGCAAGTCCACCCTGATCCACGCCCTCGCCGGCCTGGACGACATCGACTCCGGCCAGGTGTTCGTCGGCGACACCGACCTGGGCGCGCTGTCCGAGCGCGGCCGCACCCTGCTGCGCCGCGAGCGGCTGGGCTTCGTGTTCCAGGCGTTCAACCTCATCCCGGCGCTGACCGCGGCGGAGAACATCGCGCTGCCGCTGACCCTGGCCGGCAAGCGGCCGGATCCGGCGTGGACGGACGAGCTCGTGCACATGCTCGGCCTCCGGACCCGGCTCGACCACCGCCCGGCCCAGTTGTCCGGTGGCCAGCAGCAGCGGGTCGCCGTCGGCCGGGCCCTGATCGCCCGCCCGGAGCTGGTGTTCGCCGACGAGCCGACCGGCAACCTCGACTCCCGCGCCGGCGCCGCGCTGCTGACGTTCCTGCGTGACGCCACCCGCAGCTTCGGCCAGACGATCGTCATGGTCACCCACGACCCGGTCGCCGCCGCCTACGCCGACCGGGTGGTCTTCCTCGCCGACGGCCGGATCGTCGACGAGCTCACCGGCCCCACCGCCGAGACCGTGCTGGCCCGCCTCGCCCGCCTCGACGTCTCCCGCCGCGACGAGCCGGTGGGGGCGTGATCGCGATGTGGCGCCTGTCCTGGTCCAACGCGCTCGCGCACCGCTCCCGGCTGACGCTGACGTGGCTCGCCGTCGCGCTCGGCGTCGCGTTCGCCGTCGGCAGCCTGGTGCTCACCGACACCAGCACCCGCCTGCTCGACGAGCAGTTCCGCACCACCGCCGCCGGGGTGGACCTCACCGTCCGGGATGCGGCCGCCTTCGACGCCGCGATGGGCGTGGAGGTGGCGCGCGACCCGCTGCCGGCCGACCTGGCCGACCGGATCGCCGCCGTCGCCGGCGTCGACCGGATCCGCCCGGTGGCCTCCGGACCGGGGCAGCTGCGGGTCCGCGGCACCGCCGTGGAACCCGCCGGGCCGACGATCCTCGGCACCTGGGCCGAGGCCCCGTTCACCGCCTACGAGCTCAGGTCCGGGCACGCCCCCCGTGCGGCCGACGAGGTCGTCCTGGACGCCGCCACCGCCGATGAGCAGGGCATCGCCCTCGGTGACACGGTCACCGTCTCGGCCACCGCGACCCGGCAGCTGCGCGTGGTCGGGCTGACCGGCGTCGGCGACCGCGACGGGCTGGCCAACAGCACCGTGGTGCTCGTCGACCTGCCCACCGCCCAGACGCTGCTCGACCTCGGTACCGGCCTCACCTCGGTCGACGTGATCGCCGCCGACGGTGTTGCCGTGACCGACCTGCGCGGCGACCTCGCCGCCGCGCTCGGCGCGCAGTACGCCGTCACCGGCGGCCAGGACGCCGCCGCCGCCAGCGCCGACGCGGCGAAGGAGAGCATCGGCTACCTGCGCATCGTGCTCCTCGCGCTCGCCGCCGCCGGGCTGGTGGTCGGGGCGTTCCTGATCGCCAACACCTTCGCCATCGTGCTCACCCAGCGGGCCCGGGAACTGGCGTTGCTGCGTGCCGCCGGGGCCACCGGCCGGCAGGTGTTCGGCTCGGTGCTCGGCGAGGCGTTGCTGGTCGGCCTCACCGGCGCGGCCGGCGGCACCGCGGCCGGCATCGGTGCCGCGTACGCGCTGCGCGGCCTCGCCCGGGGCGCCGGACTGGCGCTGCCCGACGGCCCGCTCACCGTCACCGCCCGCACGCTGGTCGTCGGTCTGGCCGCGGGCACGCTGATCACGCTGCTGGCGGCGCTCGGCCCGGCCCGCCGCGCCGCCCGCACCGCGCCGGTCGAGGCGATGCGGGCCGCCGCGCCGGCGCCCGCCGGTCCGCGGCGGGGCCGTCTGGTCACCGGCTGGGTGCTGCTCGGCCTGGGCCTGGTGCAGCTGGTCGCGGCCGCGCTGCTGGGCAACGTCACCGGCGTCGGCCTCGGCGCGGTGCCGCTGCTGGCCGCGCTGGTCGTGCTCGCTCCCGTGCTCGCGCCACGGCTGGCCCGCGCGGTCGGCCGACCGCTCGACGGGCTGGGCGTGCCCGGGCGGCTGGCCCGGGAGTCCACCGTGCGCGACCCGCGGCGCACCGCGGCCACCGCGACGGCCCTCGCCCTGGGCCTGGCGCTGATCGCGTTCGTCACGGTGGTCGGCAGCTCGGTGAAGGCGATCGGCGCCAGCTCGGGCGAGGCGATCACCGCCGACCTGCTGGTGCAGAGCAGCGGCGACGAGATGCTCGGTGGGCTCTCCCCGGAGGTCGCCGCGCGCGTCGCCGCCCGACCGGAGGTCGCCGCGACCTCCCCGGTCCGTTTCGGCCACTGGCTGGACGCCGGGACGACCAGCGCGCTCACCGCGGTCGACCCGGCAACCCTCCCGTCGGTCGCCGACGTCGAGATGGCCGCCGGCAGTCTGGCGGCGCTCGACGGCGGGGGGATCGTGCTCGCTGCCGACGTCGCCGCCGAGCGTGGCCTGTCCGTCGGCGACACCCTGGCGATGACCTTCTCGCGCGACGGCGAACAGCTGCTGCCGGTCGTCGGGCTGATGGCCGACGACTCGGCCCGGGCGCTGTCCACCAGCTACGTGCTCTCCCTCGGCACCTACGCCGCGCACTACAGCGAGAACGTCGACGCCACCGTCTACGTCGCCCTCGCCGACGGGGTCGACCCGGGCGAGGCGCGGACGGCGGTGGAGGCCGCGGTTGCCGACTTCCCGAACGCCGAGGTCCTCGACCAGGCCGAGGCCGCCGCCGACCGCGCCGCCGCCGTCGACCAGGTGCTCGGGCTGATCACCGTGCTGCTCGGGTTCGCGGTGCTGATCGCGCTGCTGGGCATCACCAACACCCTGGCGCTGTCCATCGTCGAGCGGACCCGGGAGATCGGACTGCTGCGGGCGGTCGGTATGACACGGGCGCAGCTGTCGTGGATGGTCCGCGCCGAGGCGCTGCTCATCGCCGCGGTCGCCGTGGTCACCGGCGTCGCCCTCGGTCTGGGGTTGGCGGCGGCCACCCTGGCCGGACTGTCCGCGGACGAGCCCCTGGTCATCGAGGTGCCCGTCGGACAGGTGGTGGCCGTCGTCGCCGCCGCAGTCCTCGCCGGTCTGGTCGCCGGGCTCGTGCCCGCCCGACGCGCCGCCCGGCTCGACGTGCTCACCGCGATCGCCACCCAGTGACTCGGCGCGCCGGCCCGCCCCCCCGCGGGGCCGCGCCCCCGCCCGGTCCCCGCTCAACCCCCCCCCCCGCCCCCCCCCCCCCCCCCCCCCCCACACCCCCCCTCACCCGCCCCCACGCCCGACC
>NZ_JBJGZC010000030.1:0-49143 GCF_054050315.1 Geodermatophilus sp. SYSU D00867
GGGGGCGGCGGCGCGGCGTACCACCCGCGGCACGCGGGCCCCCCCCGGTTGGGCCGCGCCGGGGGATCGGGGCGGCCCCCTCCCGTGTCAGGCGGGTGCGCCGATGCGCGGCATGCCGAGCAGCACGCCGGGCGTGGTCGGGCGGGTTCCGGCCTCGTGCGCGTCGCCGGCGCGGGTGCGGCGGTGCGACAGCAGCGGGCCGTCGGCGACCAGGTGGTGCGGCGCGGCCGCGGTGACGACGGTCTCGACGACGTCGCCGGGTCGCACGCCCTCGCCGCCGGCGAAGTGCACCAGCCGCCCGTCGCGGGCGCGGCCGCTCATCCGGCCGGTGCGGGCGTCCTTGCTGCCCTCCCCCGCGGCGGCCAGCAGCTCCACCGTGCGGCCGACCTGCGCACGGTTCTCCGCCCAGCTGACCTCGTCCTGCAGCGCGGTCAGCCGCAGGTAGCGCTCCTGCACGACCTCCTTGGGCAGCTGGCCGTCCATCGTGGCGGCCGGCGTCCCGGGACGCTTGGAGTACTGGAAGGTGAACGCGCTCGCGAAGCGGGCCCGCCGCACCACCTCGAGGGTCTGCTCGAAGTCGGCCTCGGTCTCGCCGGGGAACCCGACGATGACGTCCGTGGTGATCGCGGCGTCCGGCATGGCGGCGCGGACCCGGTCGATGATCCCGAGGTAGCGGTCCTGCCGGTAGCCGCGGCGCATGCGGCGCAGCACGTCGTCGGACCCCGACTGCAGCGGCATGTGCAGCTGGTGGCACACCGCCGGCGTCTCGGCCATCGCCTCGATGACGTCGTCGGTGAACTCCCGCGGGTGCGGGCTGGTGAACCGGAGCCGCTCCAGGCCCTCGATCCGGCCGGCGGCGCGCAGCAGGTCGGCGAACGCGCCCCGGTCCCGGAACTCGACGCCGTAGGCGTTGACGTTCTGCCCGAGCAGGGTCACCTCGAGCACGCCCTGGTCGACCAGCGCCTGCACCTCGGCCAGGATCTCGCCCGGCCGGCGGTCCTTCTCCTTGCCGCGCAGCGCCGGGACGATGCAGAACGTGCAGGTGTTGTTGCAGCCGACGCTGATCGACACCCACCCGGAGTAGGCGGAGTCCCGCTTGGCCGGCAGCGTCGAGGGGAAGACCTCGAGCGCCTCGGCGATCTCCACCTGCGCCTCGGCGTTGTGCCGGGCCCGCTCCAGCAGCGCCGGCAGCGACCCGACGTTGTGCGTCCCGAAGACGACGTCGACCCACGGCGCCCGCTGCACGATCTCGCCGCGGTCCTTCTGCGCCAGGCACCCACCGACGGCGATCTGCATGCCCGGGTGCGCGTCCTTCACCGGGCGCAGGTGGCCGAGGTTGCCGTAGAGGCGGTTGTCGGCGTTCTCCCGCACGGCGCAGGTGTTGAGCACGACGACGTCCGCGTCCTCGCCCTCGGGCGCCGCCGCGTAGCCGGCGGCCTCCAGCAGCCCGGACAGCCGCTCGGAGTCGTGCACGTTCATCTGGCACCCGTAGGTGCGCACCCGGTAGGTGCGCGGCGGGCTGGCGACCTCGGTTCCCATGACGCCTGCGAGGGTACGGCGCGACACCGGTCACACGGCGTCACCGCCTTCGTTACTCGACCGTGACGCCCCCGGGACGTCGGCACCTGCTCACGGCCCTAGGGTTCCGGACGTGACCAGCCAGCTCGCCGGAGGACCTCTCGTCCAGCTGACCGGCGTCAACAAGTGGTTCGGTGACCTGCACGTCCTGCAGGACATCGACCTCTCGATCGACCGCGGCGAGGTCGTCGTGGTCATCGGGCCGTCCGGGTCGGGCAAGTCGACGCTGTGCCGCGCGATCAACCGGCTGGAGGCCATCCAGCAGGGCGAGATCCGCATCGACGGCGAGAAGCTGCCCGAGGAGGGCAAGGCGCTCGCCCGGCTGCGCAGCGACGTCGGGATGGTCTTCCAGAGCTTCAACCTCTTCGCCCACAAGACGATCCTCGAGAACGTCACCCTCGCCCCGACGCGCGTGCGCCGGATGCCGAAGGCCGACGCCGAGCGGCGGGCGCGCGAGCTGCTCGACCGGGTCGGCGTCGGGCACCAGGCCGACAAGTACCCCGCCCAGCTGTCGGGCGGCCAGCAGCAGCGCGTGGCCATCGCCCGCGCGCTGGCCATGGACCCCAAGGTCATCCTCTTCGACGAGCCGACGTCGGCCCTCGACCCCGAGATGATCAACGAGGTCCTCGACGTCATGACCTCGCTGGCCCGCGAGGGCATGACGATGGTCGTCGTCACCCACGAGATGGGCTTCGCCCGCCGGGCGGCCAACCGGGTGGTGTTCATGGACGGCGGCCGGATCGTCGAGTCCGCCGACCCGGAGACCTTCTTCACCAGGCCGCGCTCGGAGCGGGCCCGCGACTTCCTGTCCAAGATCCTCAACCACTGACCCACCCGGGAGGACACCCCATGCGCAGCACCCGACGGCTCGCGGCCCTGGCCACCCTCGGCCTGGCGCTGGCCGCCTGCTCCAGCGAGGCGGGCACCCAGGCCGAGGAGTCGGCCGAGAACACCGCCGAGGTCCAGGAGGACGTCGAGTTCGAGGCCGGCACGACGATGGCCGAGCTCAACGAGGCCGGTGCCATCACCATCGGCACCAAGTTCGACCAGCCCGGCTTCGGCCTGCTCAACCCGCAGACCGGGGACCCCGAGGGCTTCGACGTCGAGATCGCCAAGATCGTCGCGGCCGAACTGGGCATCCCGGAGGACGGCATCACCTGGACCGAGACGGTGTCGGCCAACCGGGAGCCGTTCATCCAGAACGGCCAGGTCGACATGGTCGTGGCCACCTACACGATCAACGACGCCCGCAAGCAGGTCGTGGACTTCGCCGGGCCGTACTACATCGCGGGCCAGGACATCATGGTCGCCGAGGGCAACCCCGAGGGCATCGAGGGCCCCGACGACCTGGCCGGGAAGACCGTGTGCTCGGTCGAGGGCTCGACGCCCGCGCAGAACATCCGGGACAACTACCCGCAGGCCCAGCTGGTCACCTACGACGTCTACTCCAAGTGCGCCGACGACCTGCGCAACGGCAACGTGCAGGCGGTGACGACGGACAACGTCATCCTCACCGGCCTGGTCGCCGGCAGCGACGGCGCCTTCGAGCTGGTGGGCAACCCGTTCACCGAGGAGCCCTACGGCATCGGGCTCGAGCTCGGCGACACGGACTTCCGCAACTTCATCAACGACGTCCTCGAGGAGTCCTTCGAGGACGGCCGCTGGGCCGACGCGTGGGACCGCACCGCCGGCTCCATCACCGGCGAGGAGGCCCCCGAGCCGCCGACGGTCGACCGGTACTGATCCCACTCGACCCGGACGGACGCGACGCCGCCGGGCGGGCTCCCGCCCGGCGGCGTCGCCCCGTCCCCGACCTCCCGAGGGCGCGGTGCAGTTCCTCAGCGACAACTCCGACCTGTTGTGGAGCGCGTTCCTGACGACGCTCTCCCTCGCCGTCGTCAGCGGCGTGTGCGCCCTGGTGCTCGGCACCGTGCTCGCGGGCATGCGGGTGAGCCCCGTCCCGCCGCTGCGCGGGCTGGCGACCTTCTACGTCGAGGTCTTCCGCAACACCCCGCTGACGGTGGTGTTCTTCTTCCTCGCCTTCGGCATCGTGCAGATCGACCTGCAGTTCCCGAGCCGGTTCATCACCGCCGTCGCCGCGCTGTCGCTCTACACCGCCGCGTTCGTCTGCGAGGCGCTGCGCTCGGGCATCAACGCCGTCCCGCCGGGGCAGGCGGAGGCCGCCCGCGCGCTGGGCCTGACCTTCGGCCAGTCGCTGCGCCAGGTGGTGCTCCCCCAGGCCTTCCGCACCGTGGTGCCGCCGCTGGGCAACGTGTGGATCGCGCTGGCGAAGAACACCTCGATCGCCGCCGGCTTCGCGGTGACGGACCTGACCGCCGCCCTGCAGCGGCTGGCCAACACCAACGCCGACCAGCTGCTCGCCGTGTTCGCCGCGGTCGTCGCCGGCTACCTGGTCATCACACTGCCCTCCGCCTGGCTGATCCGGGTGGTCGAGACCCGGGTGGCGATCGTCCGATGAGCAGCACCGTCCTGTTCGACCTGCCCGGCCCGCAGGCCCGCCGCCGCCAGCGGATCGGCACCGTCGTCGGCGCGCTGGTCATCGCGGCCCTCGTCGGGTGGGCACTGTGGCGCCTGGGCGTCAACGGCCAGCTCGAGCCCGACCGCTGGGCCATCCTGTTCGACCCGGCGTCCGGGGTGCCGCAGGCGCTGTGGGAGGGCCTGGTCAACACCCTCGCCGCGGCGGCCGTCGGCATGGTGCTGGCCACCCTGCTCGGCGCGCTGCTCGCCGTGGGGCGGCTGTCCGACCACGCCTGGGTGCGGGCCCCGGTCGGTGTGGTGATCGAGTTCTTCCGCGCCGTGCCGCTGCTGATCCTGATCCTGTTCTGCCTGCTGTTCCTGCCGACCGTCGGCGTCCCGATGACCGCGTTCCGCGCGCTGGTCCTCGGCCTGACGCTCTACAACATGGCCGTGCTGGCCGAGATCTTCCGCGCCGGCATCCTGTCGGTGGACCGCGGGCAGCGGGAGGCGGCCTTCGCCCTCGGCATGCGCAAGACGCAGGTCATGACCCTGGTCCTGCTGCCCCAGGCGGTGCGGCGGATGCTGCCGGTGCTGGTGGCCCAGCTGGTGGTGCTGCTCAAGGACTCGTCGCTGGGCTTCATCGTCGGCTACGTCGAGCTGCTGCGGACCGCCCGGAGCCTGGTGGAGTTCTTCGCCTTCTCCTTCGGCAACACCTACACGTTCCAGCTGTACGTGGCCGCCGCGGTGATCTACATCGTGGTCAACGTGCTGCTGTCCTGGCTGGCCAGGTACGTGGAGAAGCGCACCCGGCGGAACACGAAGGCGGCCGCGGCCAAGGACGTCGAGCTGCCCGCCGACGTGCAGATGGGCGGGGGCGGCGGGCCGGTCTGACCCGGGGGCCGCGGGACACGGAACGGTCACGCGGCGTCCCGTCCGCCCCGCCGCGCACCCCGGGCCCGTCGGTGGTCAGCCCGCGCGGCGGGGCTGCCGAGAGGGGACCCGTGGACACCGCTCTCCGCCCCGCCGTGCCGCCGCTGCCCTCGGTGGTGCGCCTGCCCGAGGGACAGGTCGACGTCGCCCAGGACTTCGTGACCCGCCTGCGCGCGGCCGCCGTGCAGTTCGCCGTCGCCGCCGGTGCCCAGACCGCCGTGGTCCGCGAGGCCGTGCCGCCGGCCCGGCACCGGCGGGCCCGCTGCCGGGTGGTGCTGCGCGCCGCCGACGGCAGCGAGCGCGACCTGACCTTCCTCGGCCCGGTCAGCCGGCCGGCCGTGCTGCCCGACCGCACGTTCGAGCAGCAGATCCAGCAGTGGCTGGCCGCCCGGGTGGGCGACGAGGGCGAGTGGCTGGTGGCCGACGACGAGGCGCCCGACGGCGTCGCCGTGGACCTCACCGCGTGGACCGGCCGGCCCGCGGCGGCCGGCCTGCCGACCCAGGCGATGCCGCTGCAGAGGGCCCAGGCGGTCCCGGGGCCCGCGCACGCGCCGGCGACCGCGGCGGTGCCCGCCGTCGCCACCCCGCTCGCGGGCTGACCCCACTCCGGACGGACAGCGGCCGGTCGCCCCGAGGGCGGCCGGCCGCTGGCGTTCCGTGGACGGACGGGGACGGGCCCGTCAGAGGTCGGCGTCGTCCCAGCCCGCGGAGTCCTCGTCGGGGTCGGTGCCGAAGCCGGTCTCGTCCATGACCTCGCGCACCACGCCCGCGGCCAGGCCGCCGTTGTAGCCCTTGCGCGCGAGCATCCCGACCAGCCGGCGGGTGGCGGTGACCCGGTCCACCCGGCGCAGCGCCGGGAGCCGGCGCTCCACCAGGTGGCGGGCGGCGGCCCGCTCGTCCTCCTCGTCGACCTGCGCGAGGGCCTGCTCGGCGTCCTCGCCGTCGACGCCCTTGGCGCGCAGCTCGGCGCGCAGCGCCCGCCGGGCCAGGCCGCGGCCGGCCTGCCGGGAGCTCACCCACGCGCGGGCGAAGGCGGCGTCGTCGATGAGCCCGACGTCGCCGAACCGGTCGAGGACCGCGGTCGCGGCCTCCTCCGGGACGCCGCGGCGCTCGAGCAGGTCGGCCAGCTGCCGGCGGGTCCTGGCCGCGCCGGTCAGGGCCCGCAGGCAGATGGCCCGGGCCACCGACTCCGGGTCCCCCGGGTCGTCGGCGTCGCGGTCCCAGGGGACGGGTGCGGTCCCCGCACCGGCGGCGGCCGGGCCGTCCGGGTCAGGGGACGGCCCGGACCGCCGCCGCCCGCGCCCACCCCGGCCCGGGGAGCCCGGCTGGCGGGCTCCCCGGGCGCGGCGGCCTGCGGGGCGATCGGCCTGCTCGGGCCCGGCCTCCTCGGGGGCCGGGCCGGACCAGCCGGTCACGAGGTCGCTCAGAAGTCGACCGGGTCAGCGGCCGGGGCGTCGACCTGCGGGCCGATGCCCAGCTTCTCCTTGACCTTCTTCTCGATCTCGTCGGCGAGGTCGGGGTTGTCGCGGAGGAACGTGCGGACGTTCTCCTTGCCCTGGCCGAGCTGGTCGCCCTCGTACGTGTACCAGGCACCGGACTTGCGGATGAAGCCCTGCTCGACGCCGGCGTCGATGAGGCCGCCCTCGCGGCTGAACCCGACGCCCCACAGCAGGTCGAGCTCGGCCTGCTTGAACGGCGCGGCGACCTTGTTCTTGACGACCTTGACGCGGACCCGGCTGCCGACGGCCTCGGTGCCCTGCTTGAGGGTCTCGATCCGGCGGACGTCCAGGCGGACCGACGAGTAGAACTTCAGCGCGCGGCCACCGGTGGTCACCTCGGGCGAGCCGTAGACGATGCCGACCTTCTCGCGCAGCTGGTTGATGAAGATCGCGGTGGTGCCCGAGTTGTTCAGCGCACCGGTGATCTTCCGCAGCGCCTGGCTCATGAGGCGGGCCTGCAGGCCGACGTGGCTGTCACCCATCTCGCCCTCGATCTCGGCGCGGGGCACGAGGGCCGCCACGGAGTCGATGACGATGATGTCGAGCGCGCCGGAGCGGATCAGCATGTCGGCGATCTCGAGGGCCTGCTCACCGGTGTCGGGCTGGCTGACCAGCAGCGCGTCGGTGTCGACGCCGATGGCCCGGGCGTACTCCGGGTCGAGCGCGTGCTCGGCGTCGATGAAGGCCGCGATGCCGCCGGCGGCCTGGGCGTTGGCCACCGCGTGCAGGGCGACCGTGGTCTTGCCGGAGGCCTCCGGGCCGTAGACCTCGATGATGCGGCCGCGGGGCAGGCCGCCGATGCCGAGCGCGATGTCGAGGGCGATCGAGCCGGTCGGGATGACCTTGATCGCCTGCGCGGTGCTGTCGCCCAGGCGCATGACCGAGCCCTTGCCGAACTGCTTGTCGATCTGGGCGAGGGCCATGTCGAGGGCCTTGTCGCGGTCGAGCGTTGCCATGGTGCTCACCTTCGGGAAGTCGCGTGTCGTGGAGTCGATGCGGTGTCGGAGGGGAACGCTAGGCCGGGGGTCTGACACTTTCCGGTGACCGACTCGACCTGTGGAGGGACGACCTCCCTGTGGACCCACCCGTCACTGTAGGGCGAACACGTGTTCGAGTCGAGCACCACGGACGGGCGCCGACCGGTGTCGGGTCAGACCAGCCCGCGGGTGTGTGCGAACACCGCCGCCTGGGTGCGGTCGCGCACCTCCAGCTTGCCCAGGATCCGGGCGACGTGGGTCTTCACGGTCAGCTCCGACAGCACCAGTGCCTCGGCGATCTCGGCGTTGGACTCCCCGCGGGCCACCGCGCGCAGGACCTCGAGCTCCCGCTCGGTGAGCAGCGCGACCCGGGGGTCGGGCGGCGTCCCGCCGGGCAGCCGGTGGGCGAGGGTCTCCAGCAGCCGGCGGGTCACCCGGGGGGAGACCACCGCGTCCCCGGCGGCGACGGCGCGGACGGCGCGCAGCAGCTCGGTCGGCTCGGCGTTCTTGAGCAGGAACGCGCTGGCGCCGGCCCGCAGCGCCGCGAACGCGTGCTCGTCGAGGTCGAAGGTGGTGAGCACGAGGACCCGGCTGGGCAGGTCCTCGGCCACGATGCGGCGGGTCGCCTCGACGCCGTCGACACCGGGCATCCGCACGTCCATGACGACGACGTCGGGGCGCAGCTCGCGGGCCAGGGCGACCGCCCCGGCGCCGTCGCCCGCCTGGCCGACGACGGTGAGGTCCTCCTGCGACTCCAGCACCATCGACAGGCCGACGCGGACCAGCGGCTCGTCGTCGACGAGGAGGACCCGTGTGGTCACGGGGCCGCCACCGGGGACCCGTCCCCTGCAGCGCGCACCGCCGACAGCGGGAGGACCGCCGCGACCCGCCAGCCGCCCCCGGGCAGCGGCCCGGCGGTGACCGACCCGTCCCACGCCGCCACGCGCTCGCGCATGCCCACCAGGCCGTGGCCGCCCCGGCCGGGGACTGCTGCGGCGGGCGCGCCGTCGTCGACGACCTCGACGGTCAGCTCGGCCGGGTGCCAGTCCAGGCGCACCGTGGCCGACCGGGCGCCGCGGGCGTGGCGCAGCACGTTGGTCAGCGCCTCCTGCACCAGCCGGTGGACCGCGAGCTGGGCCCCGGCGGTGAGCGGGACCGGGTCCCCGGTGACGGTGAGCGCCGTGGGCAGGCCGGCGGCGCGCACCTGCTCGACGACGGTGCCGACGTCGGCCAGCCCGGGGGCCGGCGTCAGCTCCGCCCGGTCCCCGTCGGTGCGCAGCACGCCCACGAGGCGGTGCATCTCGGCGAGCGCCGCCCGGCCGGTGGCGGCGATCTGCGCCACGGCCGCGCGGGCCTGGTCGGTGCCGGGCGCGAAAGCGGCGCCGTCGGCCAGCGCCGTCATGACCGACAGGTTGTGGGCCACGACGTCGTGCAGGTCGCGGGCGATCCGCGCGCGCTCCTCGACGACGGCGATGCGGGCCTGCGCGTCCCGCTCCCGCTCGGCGCGCTCGGCGCGGTCCTCCAGGGCCTGCAGATAGGCCCGGCGCGTGCGCCGGCTGCGGCCGACGACGGCGGCGGTCACGGTGACCGCCGAGAGCGGGACGACGGCGGCGCCGTCCGGGCGGCCGGCCAGCGCGGCGACCCCCACGGCCAGGGGGACCAGCAGGCAGGTCCCGACGGCGGCGGCGACGCGTACCGGCTCACACCGGTCGGCGACCCAGACCAGCAGCCACCACACGACGACGCCGGCCGGCAGCAGCGCGCGGGGCTCCGGACCGTGCGAGGCCCACCAGCCGAGCACCAGCGTCACGCCGGCGACGAGCGCGGCGAACGGCGCCCGGGCACGGGCCAGCGCCAGCGCCCAGAGCAGGAGGGAGACGGCGACCTCGGCGGGGGTCGGCCCACCGAAGCGGACGAGCGGGCCGACGGAGAGGAGGGCGCCGCCGACGACCGGGCCCACCGTCCGCACCACCGACCCGCCCGCCCCCCGCACCGGCTCCACGGGCGCCATCGTGCCGCCCCCGCGGCCGGGACGGGAGCTCACGCGTCCCGTCGGCGCACCGTCACCACCGCCGCCGCGAACAGCACCCCGAGGTAGCCGCAGAGGACCGCGAAGCCGGTCCACGGCGCGAGCTCGTCGGGTCCGGTGACGAGCTGCGCGACGCTGGACCCGGCCTGTCCGGGCAGCCACCGGACGACGTCGGGGCCCCAGCTCGAGGGCAGCAGGCTGCCGAGCACCGGCAGCAGGAAGACGACGGCGAACAGCGTGCCGATCGCGCCCCCGGTGGAGCGCAGCAGCCAGCCCAGACCGGAACCCAGCAGCCCGATCGCCGTCACGTACAGCGCGGCACCGAGGACGGTGCGCGCCACCCCGGCGTCGGTGAGGGACACCCCGGCGTCGCCCAGCACGGCCTGGCCGACGAGGAAGGCGGCCAGGGCGGCCAGGCACGTGGTCACCAGGGCCAGGGCGGCGAGCACGACGGCACGGGCCAGCAGCACCGGCCAGCGCTGCGGGACCGCGGCGAAGACGACCCGCACGGCGCCGCTGGTGTACTCGCCGGTGACCAGCAGGACGCCCAGCACCCCGACCACGAGCCCGGCGAGGTTGTGGCCGCCGAGGCTCAGGGCGACCGGGTCGGCCAGGTCCAGGCCGGGCGGGCCGCCCCGCCCCGCGGGTCCACCCGACTCCGCCGTCGCGGTGAACAGCAGGCCGAACAGGACCAGGGCGAGCGCGGCTCCGCCGAGCAACCACCAGGTGGTCCGCAGCGACCGGACGGCGACCCACTGCCCGGCGAGCAGGCCGCGCACGCCGCCCCCGGCCGGTCGGGGCGGAGCCGGGCCCACGAGGGGGCGGCGCGCGTCGAGGGTGCCGGTGCCCGCCGTGCCGGTGCTCGCCGTGCCGGTGCTCGCCGTGCCGGTGCTCGCCGTGCCGGTGCTCGCCGTGCCGGTGCTCATGCCAGGGCCTCCTGCCGGGCGTCCGTGCGGTACTCCTGGTCCTCGCGGGTCAGGTCCATGAACGCCTCCTCGAGGGAGGCCGACACGGGGGTCAGCTCGTGCAGCGTGATGCCGGCGCGGCCGGCCCGGTCGCCGATCTCGGCGGCCGAGAGCCCCTGCACCTCGATCAACCCGTGCTCGGGCGAGGAGAGGACGACGCCGTCGCCGGCCAGCAGCGGCGCGAGCGCGGCGGGGCGCGGGCTGCGGACCCGTACCGACGAGCCGCCGGCCCGCTGCAGGACGTCGGCGACCGGCTCGTCGGCCACCAGCCGACCCCGGCCGAGGACGACCAGGTGGTCGGCGGTCACCGCCATCTCGCTCATGAGGTGGGAGGAGACGAGCACGGTCCGCCCCTCGGCCGCCAGCTGCCGGGTGAGGGTGCGGATCCACAGCACCCCGTCGGGGTCCAGGCCGTTGACCGGCTCGTCGAGCACGACGGTGGCCGGGTCGCCGAGCAGCGCCGTCGCGACGCCGAGGCGCTGGCCCATGCCGAGCGAGAAGCCGCCGACCCGCCGGTCGGCGACCGACGCCAGGCCGGCGAGGTCGAGGACGACGTCGACCCGCGACCGCGGCAGGCCGGCCGTGGCCGCGAGGAGGCGCAGGTGGTCGCGCGCGGTGCGCCCCGGGTGGGCGGAGCGGGCCTCGAGCAGGGCACCGACGGCGCGCAGCGGGGCCGGGAGGTCGGCGTAGCGGCGGCCGTCGACCCGCACGGTGCCGGCGGTCGGCCGGTCGAGGCCGACGACGACGCGCATCGTCGTCGACTTCCCGGCGCCGTTGGGGCCGAGGAAGCCGGTCACCCGGCCGGGGCGGATGGTCACGGTGAGGTCGTCGACGGCCGTGCGATCGCCGTAGCGCTTGGTCAGTCCGCGGATCTCGATCACGCCGCCGACGCTAGGGACGGCGGCGGCCCCGGCGCGTCGGCCGGCAGGAGGCACCCCGGCGCGGGCGGCTACTCCGCGCGGAGTACGCCGGCGGGCTCAGCGGTCCCGTGCGGGGACGTCGTACTCCTCGCAGATCGCCAGCCACACGCGGCGCACCGGCACCCCGGCCTCGATCGCCTCGACCGCCGAGCGGCCCCCGAGCACGGAGAACACGTGGTCGCGCGCGACGCTCTCCGCCCGCATCGACCCGAACTGGGTCTCCAGCCGGGACCAGAACTCCTGCAGGCGCACGTCCCCGACGCTAGCGCGCGTCCCCGCCGGCCGTGGCGGCCGCGTGGTCGGCGATCCCCGTCCGCAGCCGCCGGACCAGCGCCGCCGGGTCGTCGGCGGCCAGCCGCAGCTCGCTCACCGGGCGGCCGCCGGTGCGGGCGAGCGGCAGCACCAGCGGCGTCCGCAGCTCGACGTCGACCTGCGTGGAGGCGACGACGGCGACCGACACCGCGCGCCGCTCCCCCTCCTCCGCGACGACGACCGTGCGCGAGCCCTCGACGCTGCGCCGCCGCACGCGCGCGGCGGCGATCTCCTCCCACGGCACCCGGACGTCGACGGTCCAGCCGCTGCGCACCCGCAGCCCCGCGGCGTCGACGGTGTGCGGGTGCACGCGCTGCCCGGCGAGCATCCCGACCATCCACAGCAGCCCGTAGACGCCGAGGACCGCCACCGCGACGCGCAGCGACGGCCAGGGCAGCAGCCAGTCCACCAGCGGGATCTCGACCGCCGACAGCACGATGAACGTCCACATCACGGGCGCGGCCGCCGAGGCGTACGGGAAGGCGTCGGCGCCGGCCGGCACGTCGGGACGGCGGCGCACCCACCGCCACAGGCTGCGCCAGGTGCCGAGCTCGAAGGCCACCGCACGGCGCACCAGCTCGCGGGCGGTCACGGGGTCTCCCCCGCGGCCGCGCCTCCCGGGACCAGGGCGCGCAGCCGGTCGAGGACCTCGTCGAGGGCGGACACCAGCCCGTCGAGGCGGTCCGGCGTCAACCCGCCGAACAGCTGCTCCGCGAGCTGCGCCTGCCCCGCCGCCATCTCCTCCAGCAGCCGCTCGGCGCGGGCGGTGGGGGTCACCAGGGTGGCCCGCCGGTCGGTGGGGTGCGGTTCGCGGGTGACCAGCCCGGCCGCGGCCAGCCCGTCGACCAGCCCCGTGACGTTGCGGGCGCTGACCCCGAGCGCGTCGGCCAGCGCGCGCTGGGTGCTAGGGCCGGCCGAGCGCAGCCGCCACAGCAGCGTCGTGCGGGCGACGGTCAGCCCCTCGGCCGCCAGCGACGTCGCCATGTCCCGCCCGAGCAGGACGGTGACCTCCAGGACCCGGTCGAGTGCCGCGACCCGCGCCTCCACCATCGTGAACCCCCTACACCGTGAACCGCCTTCACGGTACAGGACGGCCTAGGCTGGAGGCGTGTTCCCCAGCACGGGCTCGGCGACGTGGGACGTCGTCCTCGAGATCGGCATCGCGGTCTGCCTGCTGATCACGCTGGTGATGCTGTGGCGCAACATGCGCGGCCACTGAGCAGCCGAGCGCTCAGCGCCGCAGCCAGACCAGCGCCAGCGGGACCACCAGCGCCGCGGACACCCCGGCGACCAGGCCGAAGCCGCCCAGCGCCAGCAGCGGGCCGCCGACGGCCCCGGCGACCGCCGCGCCCAAGCCCATGAGCAGGTCCGCGCCGCCCTGCGCGGTGGGCCGCACCTCCGCCGGCACCGCCTCGGTGACCAGCGTGGAGCCCGCGATCAGCCCGCACGACCAGCCCAGCCCGAGCAGCAGCAGGCCGACGCCCAGCCGGCCGGCGGCCTCCGGCGGCGCCGTCCCGGCCACGCCCGCGGCGGCGAGGAGCAGCGCACCGCCCAGCGCCACCGTCGCCCGCCGGCCCACCCGGTCGGCGAGCCAGCCGACGAGCGGGCTGAACAGGTACATGCCGGCCACGTGCACGCTGATGACCACGCCCACCAGCCGCAGCGTCGTCGCGTCGTCGTGCCCGCCGGCGTGACCCATGTGCACCGGCGTCATGACCATGACGCCGACCATCACCGCGTGGGAGACCACGACGGCGACCAGGCCGAGCCGGCCGCCGGGGTCGGCCCACACCGCGGCCAGCGCGCCCCGGGTGGCCCGCCGCGGGCGGCCGGGCGCCGGTCCGCCGTCGTCGGCGAGCCGGCGGGCCAGCAGCAGCGGGTCCGGGCGCAGGGCGAGCCACAGGCCGGCGGTGACGACGGCGAACACGGCGGCGGACACGGCGAAGCCGCCTCCGAGCGCGGGCAGGCCCAGCGCGCGCCCGAGGTCGGCGCCGGGCGCGGCGAGGTTGGGGCCGAGGACCGAGCCGACCGTGGTCGCCCAGACGACCAGCGACAGCGCGCGGCCGCGCCGCTCGGGGACGGCGAGGTCGGCCGCGGCGTAGCGCGCCTGCAGGCTGCACGCGGTCGCCGCGCCGAAGGCGAACAGCCCGGCGAGCAGCAGCGGCAGCGAGGACAGCGCCGCGGCGACGACGGTGACCACCGCGCCGCCCACGGCGACGGCGTACCCGGCGGCCAGCCCCGCCCGCCGCCCGGCCCGGTCGGACACCCGGGCGAGCGGGACGGCGAGCACCGCGGCGCCGAACACGCCCATCGTCTGCCCGAGCCCCGCGGCGGCGTCGCTGCCGGACACCTCCCGCGCGAGCAGCCCGCCGACGGTGATCCCGACGGTGACGCCGAGGCCGCCGAGCGCGACCGCGCCGGAGAGGACGGCGACGCTGCGCCGCTGCACCCGGCCGACGTCGACGGCCGCCTGCGTCGTCACAGCCCCAGCGACCGGCCGATGATCTCGCGCATGATCTCGTTGGTGCCGCCGTAGATCGACTGCACCCGGGCGTCGCGCCAGGCCTTGGACACCGGGTACTCGTCCATGTAGCCGTAGCCGCCGTGCAGCTGCAGGCAGCGGTCGGCGACCTTGTTCTGCAGCTCGCTGGTCCAGTACTTGGCCATCGCCGCGTCGACGGCGGTCAGCTCGCCGGTGCCCAGCTGCCGCACGCACTCGTCGACGAACGTCCGCGCGACCGTCGTCTCGGTGTGCAGCTCGGCGAGGACGAACCGGCTGTTCTGGAAGCTGCCGACCGGCCGGCCGAAGGCGGTCCGGCTGGTCACGTACTCGAGGGTCCGGGCGAGCACCGTCTCGCAGGCGGCCACCGCACCCACGGCGATCGACAGCCGCTCCTGCGGCAGGTTCTCCATGAGGTGGGCGAAGCCGCGGTTCTCCGTGCCGAGCAGGTTCTCCGCCGGCACCCGCACCTCGTCGAAGAACAGCTCGGCGGTGTCCTGCGCCTTGAGGCCGACCTTGTCGAGGTTGCGGCCGCGGGTGAACCCGGGCATGTCCCGCTCGACGACGAGCAGGCTGGTGCCCTTGGCGCCGGGGGCGTCGGGGTCGGTGCGCGCCACCACGATCACCAGGTCGGCGTTGATGCCGTTGGTGATGAAGGTCTTGGCGCCGCTGAGCACCCAGGAGTCGCCGTCGCGGCGGGCCGTGGTGCGGATCGACTGCAGGTCGCTGCCGGTGCCCGGCTCGGTCATCGCGATCGCGGTGATCAGCTCACCGCGGCAGAAGCCGGGCAGCCAGCGCTGCGCCTGCTCCTCGGTGCACAGGTCGCGCAGGTAGGGCGAGACGACGTCGTTGTGCAGGCCGAAGCCCAGGCCGCTGGCGCCGACCCGGGTGACCTCCTCGTCGAGGACGGCGTTGTAGCGGAAGTCCCGCACCCCGCCGCCGCCGAACCGCTCCTCGATGTCCATCCCGAGCAGGCCCTGCTCACCGCCGGCGAGCCACACGTCGCGCGGGACGATCCCCTCGCGCTCCCACCGGTCGTGGAACGGCGCGACGTTCTTCTCCAGGAACGTGCGGACCGTCTGCCGGAAGTCCTCGTGCTCGGCCTCGTGGAGCGAGTGGCGCATGGCGGGCAGTGTGCCGCACGCCACCCCGGCCCGGGCGCACGCCGTCCGCTCCGGGCGTCGGCGCAGGCCAGCGGACTGTCGTACCCGCGGGGACACTGGACACGTGCCCGCTCTCGACCGGTTCTCCGCGCCCACCCGGGCCTGGTTCACCGGCGCCTTCGCCGAGCCCACGGCGGCCCAGGACGGCGCCTGGGACGCCATCAGCAGCGGCGAGCACGCGCTCGTCGTCGCCCCCACCGGGTCCGGGAAGACGCTGGCGGCCTTCCTCTGGTCGCTGGACCGGCTGACCAGCACGCCGCCGGCCGACGAGAGCCGCCGCTGCCGCGTCCTCTACGTCTCGCCGCTCAAGGCGCTGGCCGTCGACGTCGAGCGCAACCTGCGCGCCCCGCTGGCCGGCATCGGGCAGGCGGCCATGCGGCTGGGCCTGCCGCGCCCGGAGATCACCGTCGGCATCCGCTCCGGCGACACCCCGGCCGACGAGCGGCGGGCCTTCACCCGGCGGCCCACCGACATCCTCATCACCACGCCCGAGTCGCTGTTCCTCATGCTCACCAGCTCGGCGCGGGAGGCGCTGCGCGGGGTGGAGACGGTGATCGTCGACGAGGTGCACGCCGTCGCCGACAGCAAGCGCGGGGCGCACATGGCCGTCTCGCTCGACCGGCTCGACGAGCTGCTGGACCGCCCCGCGCAGCGGATCGGCCTGTCGGCCACGGTGCGCCCCATCGAGGAGGTCGCCACCTTCCTCGCCGGCGGCCGGCCGGTGCGGGTGGTGCAGCCGCCGGCGGGCAAGGAGTGGGACCTGTCGGTGGTCGTCCCGGTCGAGGACATGAGCCAGCTGGGGCAGCCCACCGGCGAGCTGGAGGGGTCGGCGGCCGGGGACCAGCCGCGGACGTCGATCTGGCCGGCGGTCGAGGAACGGGTGCTCGACCTGGTCGAGGCGCACCGCAGCACGATCGTGTTCGCCAACTCCCGGCGGCTGGCCGAGCGGCTCACCAGCCGGCTCAACGAGATGGCCTACGAGCGGGCCACCGGTGAGGCCGTCCCGCCCGGCACCAACGCCGCGGCGCTCATGGCGCAGGCCGGCTCCGGCGGCGGCGTGCCCGAGGGCGTGCAGCCGGTCGCCGCGGCCCACCACGGCTCGGTGTCGCGGGAGCAGCGGGCGATCGTCGAGGAGGCGCTGAAGTCCGGGCGGCTGCCGGCGGTGGTCGCGACGTCGTCGCTCGAGCTCGGCATCGACATGGGCTCGGTCGACCTCGTCGTCCAGGTGGAGGCGCCGCCCACCGTGGCCGCGGGCCTGCAGCGGGTCGGCCGCGCCGGGCACCAGGTCGGCGCGGTCAGCCGCGGCGTGCTGTTCCCCAAGTTCCGCGGCGACCTGGTGCAGTGCGCGCTGGTCGCCGAGCGGATGAAGGCCGGCGCGATCGAGTCGATCCGCTACCTGCGCAACCCGCTCGACGTGCTGGCCCAGCAGATCGTGGCGATCGTGTCCGAGGGCCCGCGCACGGTCGAGGAGGTCGGTGCGCTGCTGCGCCGGTCGGCGCCGTTCTCCGGCCTGCCCGACTCCGCGCTGCACGCCGTCCTCGACATGCTGGCCGGCCGCTACCCCTCCGACGCGTTCGCCGAGCTGCGGCCGCGGCTGACCTGGGACCGGGTCACCGACACCCTGACCGCCCGCAGCGGCGCCCAGCGGCTGGCGGTCACCAGCGGCGGCACCATCCCCGACCGCGGGCTGTTCGGCGTCTTCCTCGTCGGCGGTGAGGGGTCCGGCGGGCGCCGGGTCGGCGAGCTCGACGAGGAGATGGTCTACGAGTCGCGGGTCGGCGACGTGTTCCTGCTCGGCTCGTCGTCGTGGCGGATCGAGGAGATCACCCACGACCGGGTGCTCGTCTCCCCCGCGCCCGGCCAGCCCGGGAAGATGCCGTTCTGGCACGGCGACGCCCCCGGCCGGCCGCTGGAGCTGGGCCGGGCGCTCGGCGCGTTCCTCCGCGAGGTCGGGTCGGCGACGCCGGACAGGGGCCGGGAGCGGGCGCAGGCCGCGGGCCTGGACGACTGGGGCGCGGCCAACCTGCTCGCCTACCTCGCGGAGCAGAAGGCGGCCACCGGCCACCTCCCCGACGACCGCACGCTGCTGGTCGAGCGGTTCCGCGACGAGCTCGGCGACTGGCGGCTGGTCGTCCACTCCCCCTTCGGCGCGCAGGTCAACGCCCCGTGGGCGTTGGTGCTCGCCGCCCGGCTGCGTGAGCGCTACGGCGTCGACGTCGCCTCCATGCACTCCGACGACGGCATCGTGCTGCGGCTGCCCGACACCACCGGCGAGCCGCCCGAGGCCGACCTCGCCGTCCTCGACCCCGACGACGTCGAGCGCGAGGTGACCGCCGAGGTCGGCAGCTCCGCGCTGTTCGCCAGCCGCTTCCGCGAGTGCGCCGCCCGCGCGCTGCTGCTGCCCCGCCGCGACCCGCGCCGCCGCACGCCGCTGTGGCAGCAGCGCCAGCGCGCCGCCCAGCTGCTCAGCGTGGCCGGCGACTTCTCGTCCTTCCCCATCACGCTCGAGGCCGCCCGCGAGGTGCTGCAGGACGTCTACGACGTGCCGGGACTGGTCGAGCTGATGCGCGACGTCCGCTCCCGGCGGGTGCGGGTGGTCGACGTGCAGACGCAGGCCGCGAGCCCGTTCGCGCAGTCGCTGCTGTTCGGCTACGTCGGGCAGTTCCTCTACGAGGGCGACGCCCCGCTGGCCGAGCGCCGCGCGCAGGCGCTGGCGCTGGACACCGGCCTGCTCGCCGAGCTGCTCGGCCGCTCCGAGCTGCGCGAGCTGCTCGACGCCGAGGCGCTGGCCGAGGTGGAGCGCGAGCTGCAGCGGCTGCCCGCCGAGCGGCACCCCCGCGACGTCGACGGCGCCTCCGACCTGCTCCGGGGCCTGGGCGACCTCACCCCCGCCGAGGCGGCGCTGCGCGGCGTCCCCGCGGAGTGGCTGGAGGAGCTGGTGGCCTCGCGGCGGGCGATCGTCGTGCGGATCGCCGGCGAGGAGCGGCACGTCGCCATCGAGGACGCCGGCCGGCTGCGCGACGCGCTGGGCACCGCGCTGCCCGTGGGCGTGCCCGAGGCGTTCACCGAGCCGGTCGCCGACCCGCTGGGCGACATCGTCGGCCGCTACGCCCGCACCCACGGCCCGTTCCAGCCGGCCGAGGTCGCCGCGCGGCTCGGGCTGGGCGTCGCCGTCGTCACCGCCACCCTGCAGCGGCTGGTCGGCACCGGCCGGCTGGTCACCGGGGAGTTCCGGCCCGGCGGCACCGGGCAGGAGTGGTGCGACGCCGAGGTGCTGCGCTCGGTGCGCCGGCGCAGCCTGGCCAGGCTGCGCCAGGAGGTCGAGCCGGTGCCGATCGGCACGCTGGCCCGGTTCACGCCGGCCTGGCAGTCGGTGGGCAGCCGGATGCGCGGCGTCGACGGCGTCCTCGCGGTCGTCGAGCAGCTGGCCGGCGCGCTGGTGCCGGCGAGCGCGCTGGAGACGCTGGTGCTCCCGACCCGGGTGCGCGACTACTCCCCCGCGATGCTCGACGAGCTGACCAGCGCCGGCGAGGTGCTGTGGGCCGGCGCCGGCGGGCTGCCCGGCGGGGACGGCTGGATCAGCCTGGTGCCCGCCGACCTCGCCCCGCTGCTGCTGCCCGACACCGTCGAGTTGCCGGAGGAGGGCGGCGTCGGGTTCGCGGTCCTCGAGCAGCTGTCGGCCGGGCAGGCGGTGTTCTTCCGCGGCCTGTCCGACCTGGTCGGCTCCACCGACGACACCGCGCTCGCCGACGTCGTCTGGGACCTGGTGTGGGCCGGGCTGCTCACCAACGACACCCTCGCCCCGCTGCGCACGCGGCTGGCCGGCGGCGGCACGCACAAGCGGACGCCGGCACCGCCGCGCGCCCGCGTGGACCGTACCCGCTACGGCCGCACCCGGCTGGGCCGCCCGGCGATGCCCAGCCGCACCGGCCCGCCCACGGTCGCCGGCCGCTGGTCGCGGCTGCCCGACCGGGAGGCCAACGCCACCCGGCGCACCACCGCCCGGGCCGAGGCGCTGCTCGAGCGGCACGGCGTGCTGACCCGCGGCGCGGTCGTGGCCGAGCAGGTGCCCGGCGGGTTCTCCGCGGTCTACCCGGTGCTGCGCGCGTTCGAGGAGAACAACCGGGCGCGGCGCGGCTACTTCGTCGAGACCCTCGGCGCCGCGCAGTTCGGCACGGTCGGCGCGGTCGACCGGCTGCGCGCGTTCGCCGTCCCCGACCGCACGCCCGAGGGCGCGGTGGTGCTCGCGGCCACCGACCCGGCCAACGTCTACGGCGCCGCCCTCCCCTGGCCCGACCGCACCGGCTCCGCCGACGGCGAGTCCACGGGGTCGTCGGCAGCGCAGGTCGCCGTCGACGTCGGCGAGGGCACCGGCGGTGGGAAGCGGGCCACCGGGCACCGCGCCGGGCGCAAGGCGGGGGCGCTGGTGGTCCTCGTCGACGGCGAGCTGGTGCTCTACGTCGAGCGCGGCGGCAAGACGCTGCTGTCGTGGACCGAGGACGAGCAGACGCTCAAGGAGGCGGCCACCGCGCTGTCGGGCGCGGTCGCGGCGGGAGCGCTGGGCCGGATGGTGGTGCAGAAGGCCGACGGCGCCTCGGTGCACCAGGACACCCCGCTGTCGTCGGCGCTGCAGGCGGCCGGGTTCGCGGCCACCCCGCGCGGGCTGCGTCTCCGCGGCTGACGGGAGCCGGCCCGCCCCGGACGCGTACCGTGGACCGTCGCAGTACGTGAGGGATCGAGGGATACAGACATGGCAGCCGGCACGGTCCGCTGGTTCGACGCGGACAAGGGCTTCGGGTTCATCGAGCCCCAGGACGGCGGGGACGACGTCTTCGTCCACTTCTCGTCCATCGAGGACACCGGTGGCTTCCGGACCCTCGACGAGGGCCAGCCCGTCGAGTACGACGCCACCGAGGGGCCGCGCGGCCCGCAGGCCGAGCGGGTGCGCCCGACCGGCGGCGCCCCGCGCGGCGGCCGCCGCGACGACCGCGGTGGTCGGGACGACCGGGGACGGGACGACCGCGGCCGGGACGACCGGGGACGGGACGACCGCGGCCGGGACGACCGGGGGCGGGGCCGGGCTCCTCGCGGCATCGTCGTCCAGGGCACCGTGGCGCGCTTCGACGCCGACCGCGGCTTCGGGTTCATCGTCCCCGAGGACGTCTTCGTGCACGTCTCCGCGGTGACCCGCGGCGGCGACCTCGAGGAGGGCGACCGGGTCGAGTTCGAGCTGGTCGAGGGCAGCCGCGGCCTGCAGGCCGACTCCGTGCGGCTGCTGCCGTCGACCCCGCGCCGCGGCGGCTACGACCGCCCCGCGCCCCGCGACCGCCGGGACGACCGCGGTGGCCGGGACCAGCGGCCGGCCCGCGCCCCGCGCGGCGGGGACGCCGGCGGCGACGCCGAGGGCACCGTGCAGTGGTTCAACGCCGAGAAGGGCTTCGGCTTCATCACCCCCGACGACGGCGGCGACGACGTCTTCGTGCACTACTCCGAGATCGAGGACGACGGCGGCTACCGCGAGCTCGAGGAGGGCCAGCGGGTCGCGTTCACCCGCACCTCCGGCGCCCGCGGCACCAGCGCCAGCGGCGTCCGCCCGCTCGGCTAGGTCGACCGGTGGAGGCCGCCCGCTCCCCGCGGGCGGCCTCCACCAGCACCGACGCCCGGCTGCGCGACGGTCCTCAGCGGCGGCCGCGGAGCCAGGGGGCGAGCCAGCGCGACAGCCGCGGCATGACCACCTGGCCGAGCAGCACGACGACGACGGTCGCCGACAGCATCAGCCGCGCCGGCAGCGGCCAGGACGTGATGTGCGGGGCCACGAGCAGCTGGAAGGCGAGCGTGATGGCGAAGACCACGGCGATCGTCAGCACGGTGAGCCGCCAGCGCGGGCCCGGGCGCGGCGGGGTGAGCGCGGTGAAGAAGCTGTCCAGCCCGGCGACGCGGGCGTAGTCGGCGCCGTCGGCGAGGTGCTCGACCCGCTCGAGCGCCTGCTGCCGCTGCGCCGAGCGCTCCCAGCGGGCCAGCGACTCGCCGTCGGCGAAGCGGTAGACCAGGTGGTAGCGGGTGGAGCCCGGCCCGGGCCGCAGCAGGCTGGTGCCCAGGTTGCCCGGGAAGGCCGCGGCCCGGCCGAGGACGTCGTCGGCCCAGCGCTCGAACGCCTCGTGCTGGGCGGGCCGCACGTCACGGGCGACGGTCACGGTGACCGGCTCGCCGGCGGTCGTCAGGTGCGCGGGCGTGGAGCTGGCCGGGGCGGGACGTCGCTGCACGCGTGCTGCAGCGCCCGCACCCGGCGCGCCCTTCCCGCCGCCGGGGTGACGTCCCTCGCTGCCCAGCAGTCGGAGGCCCCTCTGCCCCCCCACCGCTCGCACGCTCGCGGCGGGCCCCTGCGGGGGGCCGAGGACACGGTCACCAGGGACACTGGGGAGGTGCCCGAGGGAGACACCGTCTGGCTGGCGGCCAAGCGCATGAACACCGCGCTGGCCGGCCAGACGCTGCGCCGTGGCGAGCTGCGGGTGCCGCAGCTGGCCGCCACCGACCTCAAGGGCCGCACGGTCCGCGAGGTGGTCCCCCGCGGCAAGCACATGCTCACCCGGTTCACCGACGGCTGGACCCTGCGCACCCACTACCGCATGGACGGCAGCTGGCACATCTACCGCAAGGGCGCGCGCTGGCACGGCGGGCCGGCGTTCTCCATCCGCGCGATCCTCGCGACCGACCGGTGGGACTGCGTCGGCTACCGGCTGCACGACGTCACGATGGTCCGCACCACCGACGAGGAGCAGGTCGTCGGCCACCTCGGCCCCGACGTCCTCGGGCCGGACTGGGACCTCGACGAGGCGCTGCGCCGGCTGCGGGCACACCCCGACGAGCAGATCGGCGTCGCGATCCTGGACCAGCGGAACCTGTGCGGGCCGGGGAACCTCTACAAGGTCGAGGGGCTGTTCGTCTGCGGCGTGCACCCGTGGATGCGGGTGGCCGACGTCGAGGACCTCCCCGGGCTCGTCGACCGGACCCGCACCCTGATGCTGGCCAACCGCGACCGCCCCGAGCAGAGCACCACCGGCGACCTGCGCCGCGGCCGCGACCACTGGGTGTACGGCCGCAAGGACAAGCCCTGCTACCGCTGCGGCACCCCGATCCTGCGCGGCGACCAGGGCCCGGACCTGCAGGAGCGGATCACCTACTGGTGCCCGACCTGCCAGGCCACCGACGCCCCCGTCGACCCGGCGGCCCGCACCGGCGAGCCCGGCCGCCCGCCGCCGCTGGCCAACGCCCACTAGGGACGCCGCGGGCCCGGCTCCCGGAGGAGCCGGGCCCGCGGCGGTCAGGACCTAGGCGTTCTCGGGGCGCTGGGCGGCCTGCTCGGTCTTCTCGAACGACGGCGACGCCGTCCCCGGGCCGATCGCCCCGGCCGCTCCGGTGCCGCCCTCGACGGCGGCCGGCCCACCCATCGCCGCGCGGATCTGCTCCAGCCGGGAGGCGCCGGCGACGTCGAGGGTCGCCTTCTGCACCTCGAGCATGCGGCCCTCGACGGAGGTCTGCGCGAGCTCGGCCTGGCCGAGCGCGTTGGCGTAGCGGGCCTCGATCTTGTCGCGGACCTCGGCCAGGCTCGGGGTGTTGCCCGGCGCGGACAGCTCGTTCACCTGGCGCATCGAGGCGGCCACGTGCTCCTGCATCTTGGCCTGCTCGAGCTGGCTCATGAGCTTGGTGCGCTCGGCCAGCGTCGTCTGCAGCCGCATGCGGCTCTGCTCGACCGCGCCGCGCGCCTGCTCGGCGGCCTGCAGCGCCTCGTCGTGGCTGCGCTTGAGGTCCTCCATCGCCTGCTCCGCGGCGACCAGCTGGGTGGCGAACGCCTGCGCGGCCTGCTCGTACTCGGCCGCCTTGGCCGCGTCCCCGCGCCCGCGGGACTGGTCGGCCAGCACCAGCGCCTGGCGGGCCGAGGCCTGCAGCTTCTCCACCTCGCCGAGCTGCCGGTTCAGCCGCATCTCGAGCTGCCGCTGGTTGCCGAGGACGGCGGCGGCCTGGTTGGCCAGCGCCTGGTGCCGCTGCTGCTCGGCCTCGATCGCCTGCTGGATCTGGATCTTCGGGTCCGCCCGCTGGTCGATCTGCGCGTTGGCCGACGCGGTCAGGTACCGCCAGAGCTTGACGATCGGGTTGGGCATGTTGGGCTCCTCCTGCTCCGGCGCGGTCCCGCGCCGCCTCCTGGCTCCCGCACCGCCGCGGTGCCACGGCGGTTCTCCCCGTCATCGTCCCAGCAGGACCGGTGTCCCGGCCAACAGGGACGTCCCCGGTCCCGGCCGGCGTCCCCCGTCCGGGGATCCCCGGAGGACCGGGCCGGACCGGGCTAGGGTCGGCTGATGGACAGCGCCGTCCCCACCCTCACCGTCCTCGGCGAGCTCGTCGTCGACCTGCTGCCGGTCCCGGACGCCGACGCCGGTCCCGAGGGCACCGCGCCGCAGTACGTGGCGCGGCCGGGGGGCAACGCGCTCAACGTGGCCGTCGCCGCGGGGCGGCTGGGCGCCCCCGTGGCGCTGCTGGCCCGCCTCGGCACCGGCCCGCTGGCCCCGGCGCTGCGGCGCCACGCGGAGCTGTCCGGCGTCGACACCCGCGGCATGGTGCCCGCGGCCGAGCCGGTGAGCCTCGCCGTCGTCGGGCTCGGTCCGGACGGGTCCGCCGACTACGGCTTCCACGTGCAGGGCGCCGCTGACTGGCAGTGGACCGACGAGGAGCTGGCCGCCGTCGTCCCGGAGGCGACGGCGGTGCTGCACGTCGGCTCCATCTCGAGCTGGACCCCGCCCGGGTGCGACGCGATCGCCCGGCTGGCCGAGCGGCTCACCGGCCGCGCGCTGGTCAGCGTCGACCCCAACCTGCGCCCGATGCTGGCAGGCGGGCCGGTCGGCGCCACGCTGGGCAACGACCCCGGCGCCGTCCGGGCCCGGCTCGACCGGCTGGTCGCCGTCGCCGACCTGGTCAAGGTCAGCGCCGAGGACCTCGGCTGGCTGGAGCCCGACGCCACCGCCGACCTCGACGCCACCGCGCAGCGGTGGGCCGGCCGCGGGCCGGCGCTGGTGCTGCTCACCGACGGCGGGGCGCCGCTGCGGATCGCCCGCCCGGGCCGGCCGCTGCTGCACCGGGAGCCGCCGCGGGTGACCGTCGCGGACACCGTCGGCGCCGGGGACACCCTCGCGGCCGGGTTCTTCGCCGGCCTGCTGGCCGCCGGGGTCACCTCCCGCGCGGCGCTGGAGGCGCTGTCCGACGACGACCTGCTGCGCCTGGTCGACGACGCCGCGCTGGCCGCCGCGCTCACCTGCACGCGGGTCGGCGCGGATCCGCCCACCGCCGCCGAGCTGGCCGCCGCCCGCGGCTGACGCCCCTACCCCGGCGCCAGCCAGGCGGCGGTGTCGGGCGGCAGGTCGCCGCCGGCTCCGGCGCTGGTGAGCAGCACCCGCCCGAGCCCGGACAGCGGGACCGGCTCCGCGGACAGGTTGACCACGCAGCGCAGCGCCGACCCGCGGTCGAAGGCCAGGACGTCGGCGCCGAGGTCCAGCCAGGTCAGCGGCTCCTCGGCCAGGAGCTCGCGGCGCAGCCGCAGGGCCGCCCGGTACAGCGTGAGCGTGGACGACGGGTCGTCCCGCTGGGCCTCGACGGTGAGGTCCCGCCACGCCGCCGGCTGAGGCAGCCACGGGGCGACGCCCTCGGGCGCGAAGCCGAAGGGCGGCCGGTCCCCCGACCACGGCAGGGGCACCCGGCAGCCGTCCCGGCCGCGCGCGGTGTGCCCGGATCGCTCCCAGGTGGGGTCCTGCAGCGCGTCGGCGGGCAGGTCCTCGACCTCGGGTAGGCCGAGTTCCTCCCCCTGGTACAGGTACGCGCCGCCGGGGAGGGCGAGCGTCAGCAGCGCCGCGGCGCGCGCCCGCCGCAGCCCCAGCGCGAGGTCCGCGGGCCCGGCCGCGTCGAAGCCCATGACGGCGGCGCCGCTGTGTGCCCGGCCGAAGCGGGTGACGTGCCGGGTCTCGTCGTGGCTGGACAGCACCCAGGTGGCGGGGGCGCCGACCGGCGCGAGCGCCGCGAGGGTGCCGTCGACCACCGCGCGCAGGGCCGCGGCGTCCCAGGGCGCCTTGAGGTAGTCGAAGTTGAAGGTGGTGTGCAACTCGTCCGGGCGCACGTAGCGGGCCAGCCGCTCGGGCCCGTTGACCACGGCCTCGGAGACGAACAGCCGGTCGCCGTCGTAGGTGTCGCCGATGCGCCGCCAGCGGCGGAAGACCTCGTGCACCTCGTCGACGTCCCAGTGCGGGTTGTCCACCCACTCGGTGCTGGCGAAGACCGCGCCGGGGCCGTGCCCGGCGTCGGGCAGGCCGGGCACCTTGGCCATCGCCGGCGCCGCGTCGACGCGGATCCCGTCCACCCCGCGGTCGAGCCAAAACCGCACGATGCCGTCGAACTCCTCCTGCACGTCCGGCGACGTCCAGTCCAGGTCGGGCTGCTCGGGGGCGAACAGGTGCAGGTACCACTGGCCGTCGGGGACCCGGGTCCACGCCGGCCCGCCGAACGCGCTGATCCAGTCGTTGGGCGGCTCCGTGCCGCCCGCGCGGCCGTCCCGGAAGAAGTAGCGCGCCCGCTCCGGCGCCGCCGGTCCCCCGGCGAGGGCGGCCCGGAACCACGGGTGCTCGGCCGAGGTGTGGTTGGCGACCAGGTCGACGACCACGCGCAGCCCGAGCGCGTGCGCGTCGTCCAGCAGCGCGTCGACGTCGGCCAGGGTGCCGAAGCGCGGGTCGACGTCACGGTAGTCCGCGACGTCGTACCCGCCGTCGGCCATGGGCGAGGGGTACCAGGGGGTGACCCACAGGGCGTCGACGCCGAGGTCGGCCAGGTACGGCAGCCGACCGCGCAGGCCGGGCACGTCGCCCAGCCCGTCCCCGGTCCCGTCCGCGAAGCTGCGCAGGTAGACCTCGTAGACCACCGCCGTCCGCCACCACGGGCGACGGCGGTGGTCCACGAGGAGGGTCCGGTCCTCCCTCAGGCGCCGGCCCGGTGGGCCCCGGACGACCCGGAGGTCCCGGACGGCCCGGTGGTCCCGGAGATGACACTGGAGCCGACGGTCTGCCCGGTGGCCTGCGCGTCCTGCACCTGCTCGACCCTGTCCTCCTCGGCGAGCTGGGTGAGCCGGGCGCCGGCCTCGGCGTCGCGGGTCAGGTTCTCACCCGTCTGCGGGTCGAAGACGTGGATCTTCCGGCTGTCGAGCCAGAACTCCGCGTCCCGGCCCTCGCGGATGCGGCTGGTCGCGTCGATCGACACGATCGCCTGGGTGCGCAGCTCCTCGGAGTCCAGCTCCCGGGACAGGTCGCGCAGCTGGCTGGTGATCGCCTCCGGCGCCTCGTAGGGGATGTAGGCGTACTGCGAGTCCCCGAGCCACTCCGTCACGTCGACGCGGGCGCGGAAGACCGACCCGTACGGCCGCTTGGCCTCGTCGACCAGCGAGGCGTCCTCGAAGTACTCCGGCCGGATGCCGACCAGCAGCAGGTCGCGGCCCCGCACGGCGGCGACGCGGCGCTCGTCGAGCTCCACCGACCCGAACGGCGTCTGCAGCGCGTTGCCCTGCAGCGTCGCCGGGAGGAAGTTCATCGGCGGGGAGCCGATGAACCCCGCGACGAAGAGGTTGACCGGCTGCTCGTAGAGCTCCCGCGGCGAGGCGACCTGCTGGATCTTGCCCTTGCGCAGGACGCAGACCCGGTCGCCGAGGGTCATCGCCTCGGTCTGGTCGTGGGTGACGTAGACGGTCGTGATGCCCAGCCGGCGCTGCAGCCGGCTGATCTCGGTGCGCATCTGGCCGCGCAGCTTGGCGTCGAGGTTGGACAGCGGCTCGTCGAAGAGGAACGCCTCGGCCTGGCGCACGATGGCCCGCCCCATCGCGACGCGCTGCCGCTGACCACCGGAGAGGTTGGCCGGCTTGCGCTCGAGGTGCTCGCGCAGCTCGAGCACCTCGGCGGCCTCGTTCACCCGGCGCCGCACCTCGTCGTCGGGCGTCTTGGACAGCCGCAGCGGGAAGGCGATGTTCTCGAACACCGTCATGTGCGGGTACAGCGCGTAGTTCTGGAAGACCATCGACAGGTTGCGCTCGCGCGGCGCCAGCTCGTTGACGCGCTTGCCGCCGATGAGCATGTCGCCGCTGGTGATGTCCTCGAGCCCGACGATCATCCGCAGCAGCGTCGACTTCCCGCAGCCGGACGGGCCGACCAGGATCATGAACTCGCCGTCCGCGATGTCCAGGCTGACGTCGTTCACGGCCGGATAGCCGTCCCCGTACTGCTTGACGATGTTCTTCATCTCGATGGAGGCCATCAGATCTCGTCCCCTCGATGGGTCGGCGGGATGGGGGGCACGGCCGGGTCAGCCCTTGACCGCACCGTTGGTGAGACCGGCGACGATGCGCCGCTGGAACAGGAGCACCAGGACGACGACGGGGATGGTGACGATCACCGCCGCCGCGGCGATGGCGCCCGTGGGGTCCTGGAACTGGGTCGCGCCGGAGAACAGGCCGAGCGCGGCCGGGACGGGGCGGGCGGCGTTCGTCGAGGTGAGCGAGATGCCGTACGCGAAGTCGTTCCAGGCGATGAAGAAGGCGATGATGGCCGTGGTGAACACCCCGGGTGCGGCGAGCGGGACGATCACCTTGCGGAACGCCTGCCAGGTGGTCGCGCCGTCGACCTGGGCCGCCTGCTCCATCTCCCAGGGGATCTCCCGGAAGAACGCCGACATGGTCCAGATGGAGATCGGCAGGGTCAGCGACAGGTAGGGGATGATCAGGCCGGGCCAGGTGTCGTACAGCCCGATCTGCCGCCACAGGTTGAACAGCGGCGTGACGATCGAGATCACCGGGAAGATCGCCACGGCCAGCGCGGTGCCGAGGATGAGCCGCTTGCCCGGGAAGTCCAGCCGGGCGATCGCGTAGGCGGCGAACATCGACAGGAGGCACGAGATGAACGTCGCGATCAGGCAGATCCCGAACGAGTTGCGCAGCGCCGGCAGGAACAGGTCACTCCCCGAGCCGGTGAGGATCGTCGAGTAGTTCTCCCACGTCCAGGCCGACGGCAGGAACGACTTGTTCGCGAGGTCCGCCGTCGTCTTGAACGACAGCGAGACGATCCAGGCGATCGGGAACAGGCAGTAGACGACGATCAGGGCGCCGCCGATCCACCACCAGGTCTTCTCCTTGGTCGACATCAGCGCTCCCCTCGTGCCTGGGCCAGGTCGACCCGGAATCCCTTGATGAAGCTGAAGGCGATGAGCACCACCGACAGGAAGAGCAGCACGGAGACGGCCGAGCCGAGGCCGATCTCCACCCGGGAGATCGTCTGCCGGTAGGCGAGGAACGAGACCGACTCGGTGTTGTTCGCGCCGGCGGTCATGATGAAGATGCTGTCGAAGATCCGGAACGCGTCCAGGGTCCGGAACAGCAGCGCCACCATGATGGCGGCCTTCATGTTGGGGATGGTGACCCGCCACATCCGCTGCCACCAGGTGGCGCCGTCGACCTTGGCCGCCTCCTGCAGCACCTCCGGGACCTGGGCCAGGCCCGCCAGGAGCAGCAGCGAGATGAACGGGGTCGTCTTCCAGATCTCGGCCAGGCAGATCACGAACAGCGAGGAGCCCTGGCCGCCGAACCAGTCGGTGGTGTCGCTGACGCCCGGGAGCCAGGCGAACCAGCTGTTGACGAAGCCGGTGTTGATCCGGAAGGCGAACGCCCAGGCGTAGGCCGACACGACCGTGATCACCGCGTAGGGGATCAGGATGGCGGCCCGGACCACCGGGCGGATCGACGAGAGGGCCTTGGCCATCACCAGGGCCAGGGCGAAGCCGAGCACCAGCTCGACGGCCACCGTGACCACCGTGATGATCACGGTGACGAGGATGGACTGCCACCACACGCCGTCGGTGAGGATCACCCAGTAGTTGCCGAGGCCGTCGAAGGACCGGTTCTCGGGGTCGGTGAGCCGGTAGTTGAACAGCGAGTAGTAGACCGCCTGGATGATCGGGTACGCGGTCACCAGCAGCATGACCACGAAGGCCGGGCCGGCCAGGATCCAGCCGAGCTTGCGCTCGGCCCGGGACCGGTCGCTGATCGTGCCGCGGGGCGCCGAGACGGGTTGGGTCTTCTCGACCGGCGGCAGCGTCGTCTGACTCATAGCAGCTGCTCCCCTGACAGGATGGCCTGGGTGAGGGTCTCCGTGCGCTCACCGGTCTGGTCGTCGACCGAGCCCGGCGGGTGGAACTCGCGGAGGAAGGACCCCAGGACCTCGCTGTAGTAGGCCGTGAGCGGGCGGGACGCCGCCAGCTCCAGGGACTCGCGGATGGTGTCGGCCATCGGGTAGGCCTCCTGCACCTCGGGGTCGTCGTAGACCGCGACCGACGACGCCGGGTTGCCGTTGGTCACCATGTACTCGGCCTGGTTCTCGTCCTGGACGATGCAGGTGACCGCCTCGTAGGCGAGGTCGGGGTACCGGCTGAACGCCGACACGGCGATGTCGATCCCGCCGAGGGGCGGCGCGCTCGGCGTGCCCTCGTCGACGGCGGGGTACAGCGCCCAGCCGTAGTCGTCGGGCACCGACTGGTCCAGCGTCCCGGCCTCGACCTTGCTGAGGGCCTGGGCGTAGACGAACGGCCAGTTGACCATGAAGCCGGCGTCGGCGCTCTCGAACTCGCTCGCGTTGGTGTCCTCGTTGGACGTGGTGAAGCCGGCGCCGACCGCGGAGGAGTTGGCGACGGCGGCCATCACCTCGGCGGCGCGGTCGGCCTCGGGGGTGGCGAGACCGAACTCGATGCTCTCGGGGCTGTCCCCGCTCTCGACGATGTACTGGCCACCGGCGGACTCCAGGAGCGCGTTGAACCACACCATCAGGGACTCCGACCGCCGCCCCTGGGCGCTGAGGAGCTTGTCCTGGCCCTCCGCGGCCTCGATCAGCTGGTCCCAGGTCACCGGCTGGGTCATGTCGAGACCCGCGGCCTCGGCCACCGACTTCCGGTACCAGAGGAGCTGGGTGTTGGACCAGAAGGGGACCGCGACGAGCTCGCCGTCCCACGTGGCGGAGTCCACCGCACCCTGGAACACGCCCTCGGTGACCTCCTGCGCGACGTCCTCCGGGACGGGGGCCAGGAAGCCCGCCTGGGCGAACTCCGGCGGGAAGACGACGTCGAGGCTCATGAGGTCGATCGACCTGTCCTCGGCCGCCAGCCGGCGGACCAGCTGCTCGCGCTGGGCGGGCGAGTCACGGGGGAGCTGGGACACCTCGATCTGGTAGGCCCCGTTCGACTCCTCGGAGCAGCGCTCGGCGATCGTCGCCTGGCCGCCGGAGTCGGGGTTGATGTACCAGGTCAGGGTCGGGGTCGCACTGTCTCCCCCGCCGCCACCGCAGGCGGCCAGCGTGGACGCGACCACGGCGGCGGTGGCCGCGCTGCCCAGTGCACGGCGCCGTCTGCGCCGGCTCCGGGGTGGCCGGTCCGCTCCGGTCTCCGGGATCCGTCCTCCTGCGATGGACAAGACTCATCGCCTCCGTTTCGGCGAGCACCGACGATCACCGCGTGCTCGTACCGTGGCCCTGATCACAGGAGCGCGCAACCCGGCCGTTAACCGGCCGTGACCTGCGGGAGGGGCGGGGTCCGCCTCAGGTCCGGCGGGCGATGACCGACGGCGTGGTGATCTCCTCGGGGGTCCGGGAGAGGACGTTGTCGATGTAGGACCGCGTGGCCTTCGTCGCCCCGACGTCGCGGCCGGCCTGCTCGGACAGGAACCACCGGTGCTCGAGCACCTCGTGGAACACCTCGGCCGGCGCCAGGCGCCCGGCGAGCTCCTTCGGGACCGCGTCGACGACCGGCTGGTACACCTCGGTCAGCCAGCGGGTGCTGGCCTCGGCCTGCGGCACCGGCCGGCCCGTCCTCTGCTCGAGGTAGGCGCGGTAGGAGCGCAGGTCGTTGAGCAGCCGGCGGGCCTGGTTCTCCTGCACCTCCAGGCCGGTGAGCCGGAACAGCTCCCGCCGGTGCTGGCCCGGGGAGGAGACCCGCGTCTCGACCCGGAGCCGGGCGCCCTCGTCGGAGGTGACGAGCTCGACCTCGCCGACGTCGAACCCGAGGTCGTTGAGCCGTCGCAGCCGCTCGGCCACCCGGTAGCGCTGCTCGTCGGGGTGGAAGACCTCCTCGCGCGTGACCTCGTCCCACAGCCGTTCGTAGCGGAGGGGCAGGCTCTCGGCCACCTCGATGGGGTCCACGCCCTCGGGCAGGAGCTCGCCGAACTGCAGGTCCAGCAGCTCCGCGCCGACCCGCTCGCGCGCGAGGTCGAGGTCGTAGTGGCGCTGGCCGCGGGACAGCTGCGGGTGCCGCTCGGCGGTCTCGGCGTCGACCAGGTGCGCGGCCAGCGCCCCGGCGTCCAGCCGGAACAGGGTGTTGGACAGCGAGCAGTCACCCCAGAAGACGCCGGCCAGGTGCAGCCGCACGAGCAGCACCACCATGGTGTCCATGAGCTGGTCCACCGACTGCCGGGCGCTGGGCCGCGAGAACAGGTAGCGGTAGGACATCGAGTACTCGAGGTACCGGGTCACCAGGATCGCGTCCTGGCCGCCGGGCCGGTCCACGCAGACGCCGAGCACCGAGACCGCCGGCAGGCCCTCCTCCTCGAACTCGCCGAGCAGCGCGTACTCGTGCCGCGCCAGCGGCTCGGCGATCTCCTTGAGGGCGAAGACCTGCCCCTGCTCGGCGACGAAGCGGACGACGTGCCGGGAGATGCCGCGCTGCGGGACCTCGAGCAGCAGGTCCGGGTCCCACTCCTCCAGCGGCTGGTGCCAGGGCAGGGAGAGCAGCCGGGCACCCTCGGTCCCCGGTGGCCGGAACAGGTACCGCACGGCGACCTCCGTCTGTGCCCGGAGCAGCCGACCGCCCGGCGGTGGGCGGTCCCCCCGTGGTCACCCTGCCACGCCCGGCGGCGCGACGCCCGGCACCACGGCGGGGCGGCTCACCCCCGCCGTGGGCGGCTACGCGGCGAGCGAGACGGCCCGCAGCCCGGCGCGGGCCGGCGCCCCGGCGCCGACCAGCGCGAGCGCGGGCTCGGCAGCGGGCGCGGCCTCGGCGGCGGGCGCCGACGCGGCGGCCGGCTCGTCCGCGGCCTCCCCGGCGGGGGCGGTGCCGGTGGGCGCCAGCGGGCGGACGCGGGTGTCGGCACCCCGCAGGCCGGAGCTGACCTCGGCGAGCAGGTCGGCGAGCTCGACGTCGAGGGCGTCGCAGATGGAGGCGAGCAGCTCGGAGGAGGCCTCCTTCTGCCCGCGCTCCACCTCGGAGAGGTAGCCCAGGCTCACCCGGGCGGCACCGGAGACGTCACGCAGCGTGCGCCGCTGCTGCAGCCGGTGACCGCGCAGGGTCCGCCCGAGCTGGGTGCGCAGCAGCGTCATGGCCGTCTCCTGTCTGGCAGAGGGAAGAGCGGCGGCACCCCCGGGTGCCGTGCGCCCACGGTACGCGGCCCGCCCACCCGGGACCGAGCCGGCGCGGACGCGTCCGCTCATGGCGTAACACCGCAGGCGGGCGCGGCCTTCCCGGCGACTACGCCGCGGTGTCGGTGACCGAGCCGGTGGGCCCGGCGGCACGCCGCGCGGCGGCGGCGCCCACGGCCCGGGCACTGGAGCGGCGCAGGGTGAGCGCCCGGTAGACGTAGTCGAGGCCCGTGACCAGCGTGAGCGCGACCGCGGCCGCCATGACCCACCAGCGGGCGCTGGCCAGCGCTCCGGTCAGCGGCAGGGTGTACAGCCCGATGGCCAGGGCCTGGACGACGGTCTTGGCCTTGCCGCCGCGGCTGGCGGCGATGACGCCGTGCCGGATGACCCAGAACCGCAGCAGGGTCACGCCGACCTCGCGGACGAGGATGGTCAGCGTCACCCACCAGGGCAGCAGCCCGAGCACCGACAGCCCGACCAGCGCGGTCCCGGTGAGCGCCTTGTCCGCGATCGGGTCGGCGAGCTTGCCGAACTCGGTCACCTGGCCGGTTCGGCGCGCGATGAGCCCGTCGTAGCGGTCGGTGATGATCGCCAGCGCGAAGAACACCGTCGCCCACACGCGGCGGTCGTCGTCCATGCCGCCGTCGGACAGCAGCAGGACGGCGAACACCGGCACCAGGGCCAGCCGGAGGACGGTGAGCGCGTTCGGCAGGTTGACCAGCCTGGCCGACTGCGGCGGGGTCGCCGCCGGGTCCGGCAGGACGGCGCTCACCGCGCGGTCACCGCCCGGCCGGGAGGGCGGCGGGCTCGAGGGCGGCCGCGACCAGGTCGACGCCCTCGGTGCCGACCACCTCGGCCGTGAGCAGCTGCCCGGGCCGGGCGTCGGCGGGGACGCGGGTCACCGTGGTCGTGCCGTCGGCGTCGGGGTCCTGGTGCGCGGCGTGGCCGGCCCAGACGCCCGGCCCCTCCTCCGCGGACAGGTCCTCGGTGAGCAGCACCTCGACGCGCTCGCCGACGCGGTCCTCGGCGCGCTGGGCGGTGAGCTCCTCGACCAGGTCGGTGATCCGCCGGACGCGGGCGTCGATCTCGGCGCGGCCGAGCTTGCCCGGCAGGCCGATCGCCTCGGTGCCCTCCTCGTCGGAGTAGCCGAAGACCCCGACGGCGTCGAGGCGGCCCTCGGTGAGGAAGCGCTCGAGCTCGGCGACGTCGTCCTCGGTCTCCCCCGGGAAGCCGAGGATGACGTTGGTGCGGAACCCGGCCGTGGGCGCCAGCGACCGGGCGCGCTCGATCAGGGCGAGGAAGTCGTCGGTGCCGCCGAACCGGCGCATCCGGCGCAGCAGGCCGGGCGAGGAGTGCTGGAACGACAGGTCGAAGTAGGGCGCGACGCCGTCGGTCGCGGCGATGACCTCGAGCAGGCCCGGGCGCAGCTCGGCCGGCTGCAGGTAGGCCACCCGCACCCGGGCGATCCCCTCGACCGCGGCCAGCTGCGGCAGCAGCCGCTCCAGCGAGCGCAGGTCGCCGAGGTCCTTGCCGTAGGAGGTGGAATTCTCGCTGACCAGCACCAGCTCGGTCACGCCCTGCTCGGCCAGCCAGCGGGCCTCGCCGAGGACCTCGGCCGGGGGCCGGGAGACGAACGAGCCGCGGAAGGTCGGGATGGCGCAGAAGGCGCACCGCCGGTCGCAGCCGGAGGCGAGCTTGAGCGCGGCGGAGGGGCCGGAGGCCAGCCGGCGGCGCTGCACCCAGCCGTGGCCGGGGATGGCCGGGGCCTCCGCGGAGGCGGCCGCGGCGGTGCGGGTGACCGGGCTGATCGGCAGGAGCGTGCGGCGGTCGCGCGGCGAGTGCGGGACCAGCGGCCGGCCGGCGAGGACGTCGTCGAGCCGGTCGCCGATCGCGGCGTAGTCGTCGAAGCCGAGGACGGTGGCCTCGGGCAGCGCCTCGGCCAGCTCGGAGCCGTAGCGCTCGGCCATGCACCCGACGGCGACCACCTCGGCGCCGCTGTCGGTGGCCGCGAGGACGGCGTCGACCGAGTCCTTCTTCGCCGACTCGATGAACCCGCAGGTGTTGACCAGGACGGCGTCGGCGCCCTCGGGGTCCTCGACCAGTCGGTAGCCGTCGGCGGCCAGGCGGCCGGCCAGCTCCTCCGAGTCGACCTCGTTGCGGGCGCAGCCGAGGGTCACCACCGCCACCGTGCGGGCAGGGCTGGGCGGAGCTGTCACCGGCCCATCGTAGTCGAAGGACCCTCCTGGCCCCCACGGCTCACGGGGACGCCGCGGGCCCCTGCTGGAGGGGCGCCGCACGCCGCCTCGGCCGCGGCGCTCACGCCTCGGTGGGCAGGGTCCCGCCACGCAGCGTGAACAGGACCGACTCCAGCTCGTCGGGCTTGACCAGCACGTCGCGGGCCTTGGAGCCCTCGGACGGGCCGACGACGCCCCGGGTCTCCATGAGGTCCATGAGCCGGCCGGCCTTGGCGAAGCCGACCCGCAGCTTGCGCTGCAGCATCGACGTCGAGCCGAACTGGCTCGTGACGACGAGGTCGACCGCCTGGCACAGGAGGTCCAGGTCCCCGCCGATGTCCTCGTCGATCTCCTTCTTCTCGCCCTGCGCGGCGCTGAAGACCTCCTCGCGGTACTCCGGCTCGGCCTGGCGCTTGGTGAACTCGACGACCGCCTCGATCTCGGCGTCGGACACGTAGGCGCCCTGCACGCGGATCGGCTTGCCGGCGCCGATCGGCAGGAACAGGGCGTCGCCCATGCCGATCAGCTTCTCCGCGCCGGGCTGGTCGAGGATGACCCGGCTGTCGGTGAGGCTGGAGGTGGAGAACGCCAGCCGCGAGGGCACATTGGCCTTGATGAGGCCGGTGACGACGTCGACGGAGGGCCGCTGGGTGGCGAGCAGGAGGTGGATGCCGGCCGCGCGCGCCTTCTGGGTGATGCGGACGATCGACTCCTCGACGTCGCGCGGGGCGACCATCATGAGGTCGGCGAGCTCGTCGACGATCGCGAGGATGTAGGGGTAGGGCCGGTAGACCCGCTCGCTGCCGGGCGGCGCCACGATCTCGCCGCGCTCGACCTTGCGGTTGAAGTCGTCGATGTGCCGGACGCCGGACGCCCGCATGTCCTGGTAGCGCTGCTCCATCTCCTCGACCAGCCAGGCCAGCGCGGTGGCCGCCTTCTTCGGGTCGGTGATGATCGGCGTGATCAGGTGCGGGATGCCGTCGTAGGGCGTGAGCTCGACCATCTTCGGGTCGACCAGGATCATCCGCAGCTGGTCGGGCGTGGCCCGCAGCAGCAGCGACACCAGCACCGAGTTGACGCAGCTGGACTTGCCGGAGCCGGTGGCGCCGGCGACCAGCAGGTGCGGCATCTTCGCGAGGTTGGCGCAGACGAAGCCGCCCTCGATGTCCTTGCCCAGGCCCACGAGCATCGGGTGCGGGTCCTGCTTGGCCACGTTCGAGCGCATGACGTCGCCGAGGCTGACGGTCTCGCGGTCGGTGTTGGGCACCTCGACGCCGACCGCGGACTTGCCCGGGATCGGGGCGAGGATGCGGATGTTGTCATTGGCGACCGCGTACGCGAGGTTCTTGGTCAGCGCGGTGATCTTCTCGACCTTGACCGCGGGGCCGAGCTCGATCTCGTAGCGGGTGACCGTCGGGCCGCGGGTGAAGCTGGTGACGGCGGCGTCGACGTTGAACTGCTCGAGGACGCCGGTGATCGCCTCGATGGCGGCGTCGTTGGCCTGGGAGCGGGCCCGCGGCGGCGTGCCCGGGCGCAGCGAGTTGATCGAGGGCAGCACGTAGTCGCCCTCGACCGGCTCGATGACCAGCTGCTGGGGCTCCTCGACCGGCGGGAGCTCCTCCGGCGGCGCCGTCCGGTCGACGACGGCGGGCCGCCGGCCCGGGGCGGGCGCCGGCTCGGGGGCGGGCTCGTGCCGGACGGCCTCCCGCACGTCCGCGGTCGGCACGTGATCGATCGGGCCCGTGGTGGTGAGGTCGGGCGAGTCGCCCTCGGCGAGCGCCTCGGCCAGCGCCGCGCGCTTGGAGCGGCGCGGCTTGACCGGCTCGGCCGGCTCCTCCTCGGCCCAGTCCTCGTCGTAGCCGTCCTCGTCCCACTCCTCGTCGCCGCCCCGGCCGACGAGCTCGCGCAGCCGCTCGGGCACCTGGTGCAGGGGGGTCCCGGTGAGCACCAGGAGCGCGAAGACGGCGAGCAGGGAGAGCAGGACGACGGCGACGACGGCGCCGAGCCCCGCGGTCAGCGGCGTCCCGACCGCCCAGCCGACCAGGCCGCCCGAGCCGGGCTCGCCGGCCATCGGGTCGGCGGGGGTGCCGACGACGGACGCGATGCCGAGCACCGCGAGCGTGGCGCACACCCAGCCGATGGCCAGCCGGCCGCGGGCCTCCGGACGCGGGGCGCGGCGCAGCAGCCGCAGCGCGACGAGGAACAGCAGCGCCGGCAGCACCACGAGCAGGGAGCCGACGATCCAGCGGACGCCGTCGGCGAGGCCGGCGCCCACGGGGCCGATGCCGTCGAACCACGCGGCGGCGCCGAGGACGACGGCGAGCCCGAGGACGGCGAGGCCGGCCCCGTCGCGGCGGTGCTCGGGGGCCAGCGGCTCGGCCTCCTCCGGGCGGGCGATCGAGCGGGCCAGCCCACCGGCGCCGCGGGCGAGCAGGGACCAGGCACCCGCGGCCGCCCGGAACGCGCCCGCCGCCGCGCCCGGCCCCTGCTTGGGGGCGGGTCTGCGGGCGGGCGGCTTGCGGTTGCCGTTGCGGGCGGGCGTGCGCGAGGCCGGCCGCTTGCCGGAGGCCGTCGACCCGGACCGGCCCTTCGGGGCCGAGCCGGCCGGCCGGCGCGAGGGCGTGGTGCGGGCAGGCATGTGTCGACGGTAGCCGCCGGCCGGCGTCCTCCCAGGAAGGCGCGTGCTCGTGTCCCCGGCCTACGGTCGCTGCATGCCGACCTCCTCCCCCGTGCCGTACGGCAGCTGGCCGACCCCGATCACCTCGGCACTCGTCGTCCGCGCGGCGGCGCGCCTCGGCGAGGTCGCCGTCGACGGCGACGACGTCTGGTGGTCCGAGTCACGCCCCGGCGAGGGCGGCCGGTCGGCGCTGGTCCGGCGCTCGGCCGACGGCACCACGACCGACGCCCTCCCCTCCCCCTGGAACGCCCGCACCCGGGTGCACGAGTACGGCGGGGCGGCGTGGACGGTCGCGGGCGGCACGCTGTGGTTCACCCACTTCGACGACCAGCGGCTGTACCGGCTGTCCCCCGGCGACGACGGCCCGGTCGCCGTCACGCCCGAGCCGGACCTGCCGGCCGGGGTGCGGTACGCCGACCTGACCCCGGACGCCGGTGGCGCGCTGCTCGCCGTCCGCGAGACGCACGCCGCCTCCGGCGCCGCGGCCGACGTCGTCGACGAGGTGGTGCGGCTGGCGCCGGACGGCACCGCCGAGGTGCTGGTCAGCGGGCCGGACTTCGTCTCCGACCCCCGGCCCGGCCCGGGCGGGCAGCTGGCCTGGCTGCAGTGGGACCACCCGGACATGCCCTGGGACGCCGCGCAGCTGGTCGTCCGCGCCGCCGACGGCACCGAGACCGTGGTCGCGGGCGGCCCGGGCGAGTCGGCGGTGCAGCCCACCTGGGCCGACGACGGCACCCTGTGGTTCTGCTGCGACCGGACCGACGTGTGGTCGCTGTGGCGGTGGCGGCCGGGCGGCGGGGCGGAGCTGGTCCTCGACACCGGCACCGAGATCGCCGGGCCGCAGTGGGTCTTCGGCGCCCGCCGGTTCGTCCTGCTGCCCGGCGGCCGGGTGGTCGCCGCGGCCGGCGGCGAGGGCGGGGACCGGCTGGTCGTCGTCGAGGCCGACGGGACCACGCGGGAGGTGCCGCTGCCCGGGTGGACCGCCCTGCGGTACCTCACCGCGCTCGGCGACGGCGTCGTCTGCGTGGCCGGCAGCCCGGCGAGCGAGCCGGTCGTGCTGCGCGCGGACCTCTCCGGGCGCAGCGAGGTCCTGCGCCCGGCGCGCGACCTCGGGCTGGACCCGGCGTGGTCCTCCGCGCCGGAGCACCTGACCTTCCCGACCGAGGAGCGCGGCACCGGCATCGCCGAGGCGCACGCCGCGGTCTACCCGCCGGCGAACCCGGAGGCCCGCGCGCCCGAGGGGGACCTGCCGCCGCTGATCGTGATGGTGCACGGCGGCCCGACGTCGGCCCACCCGCGCGTGCTGGACCTGGAGATCCAGTACTTCACCTCGCGCGGCTTCTGCGTCGCGCACGTCGACTACCGCGGCTCCACCGGCTACGGCCGCCGCTACCGCGACGCGCTGCAGGGCCGGTGGGGCGTCGTCGACCTCGACGACGTCGTCGCCTGCGCGCAGCACCTCGCCGACGCCGGCCGGGTGGACCCCGCCCGCATGGCCATCCGCGGCGGCTCGGCCGGCGGCTACACGACGCTGGCCGCGCTCACCCTGCGGCCGGGCGTCTTCACCGCCGGCGCCAGCCACTTCGGCGTGGCCGACCTGGGCGCCCTGGCCTCGGACACCCACAAGTTCGAGTCCCGCTACCTCGACGGGCTGGTCGCGCCGTGGCCCGAGGGCGCCGACGTGTACGCCGAGCGCTCACCCATCACGCAGGTCGACGCGCTGGACACCCCGCTGGCGGTGTTCCAGGGCGCCGAGGACCGCGTCGTCCCGCCGGAGCAGGCCGAGGTGATGGTCGCGGCGCTGCGGGAGAAGGGCGTGCCGCACGCCTACCTGCTGTTCGACGGCGAGCAGCACGGCTTCCGGCGTGCGGAGAACATCCGCGCCGCCCTCGACGGGGAGCTGTCCTTCTACGCGCAGGTCTGGGGCTTCACGCTGCCGGAGGAGGGGATCGCGCCGGTGACCGTCGTCCGGTGAACCGCCGCGGCCCGGCGTGCGTACGTCCTCGGGACGGGGGACCCGGGAGGAGGCGCGGATGGCCAGGCGGGCACCGGCGGCACCGCTGGACGTGCGGGCGGCCTACGCCGCCCACGGCGCCGAGCTCTACCGCTTCGCGCTGCGCCAGCTCGGCGACGGCGGCGCGGCGCAGGACGTCGTCCAGGAGGTGTTCCTCCGCGCCTGGCGCGCCTCCGGCTCGTTCGACCCGCAGCTGGCGAGCCTGCGCACGTGGCTGTTCGCCATCGCCCGCAACGCGGTGGTCGACGAGGCCCGCCGGTTCGCCGTCCGGCCGTGGCAGCGGCAGCTGACCGACGACGCGGCGTCCGACGCGCCGCCCGTGGCTGCCGCCGACGAGGCGCTGGTGGACGCCTGGGTGGTCGAGGAGGCGCTGCGCCGGATCAGCGAGGAGCACCGGACGGCGATCGTGCAGACGCACCTGCGCGGCCGGCCGCACGCAGAGGTGGCCGCTGAGCTCGGCGTGCCGGTCGGGACCGTCCGCAGCCGGGTGTTCTACGGGCTCAAGGCCTTGCGCCTGGCCCTCGACGAGATGGGGGTCGAGCCGTGAGCGGTCCGCGCGGGGACGAGCACCGGGAGCTGCGCGAGCTGCTCGGCGCCTACGCGCTGGGTGCCCTCGGGCCGGCCGAGCGCGACCGCGTGCGCGCCCACCTCGACGGATGTCCCGGCTGCCGCGCCGAGCTCGCCGAGATCGCGCCGCTGGCCGCGCGGCTGGCCCGCGTCGACCCCGACGCGCTCGACGCCACCCCCACTCCCCCGCCGGACCTCGGCGCCCGCGTGCTCGGCCGGATCGCCGAGGAGGAACGGCGGCGGGTGCTCCCGCTGCGGCGGGCGGGGACGCGCCGACGGGTGCTGGCGGCCACGGCGGTGGCCGGGGTGGCCGCGGCCGGTGGCGCCGTCGGCTGGCTGGTGCGGCCGGTGCCCGACCCGCCCCCGCTCGAGCCGGTCGCGGTCCAGGCCGTGGCTCCCGGCGTGCAGGCGCGCGCGGACCTGGTGCCGCACACCTGGGGCGTGGAGGTGAAGCTGACCGGTACCGGGTTCGAGGACGGCGAGGTCTACCGCGTCGCGGTCACCGACGACGCCGGGCGCGAGGTGCCCGCAGGGGAGTTCCTCGGCGTCGGCGGAGTCGAGCTGCGCTGCAACCTCAACTCCTCGGTGCTGCGCGCCGACGCCGTCGGCTTCGAGGTGGTCGACGCCGACGGCGACGTGGTGGTCCGCTCCGACTTCTGAGGGAGAGGGGGCGCCGACCCCCGTGCCCGACGCCCCCTCCCCGGATCAGGCCTCGCCGGGGACGGTGCGCCCGTCGACGGTGAAGCCGGTGCCGGCGCCGTCCTGGAACACGTCCGGGCCGGTGGGCGCGGTGTTGGCGCGGATGGTCGTGTGGGTGACGGTCATGGTCCCGGCCGCGGAGTTCCACAGCCCCCCGCCCTCGGTCGCGGCGGTGTTGCCGGTGACCGTGCCGCGGTCCACGCGGACGGTGCCGGGGCCGGTCAGGTGCAGGCCGCCGCCGTTGCCCGGGCTCGCGCCCGTGGTGTTGCCGGTGAGCTCGGTCCGCTCCAGTGTCGTGGTACCGGTGTCGGCCTCGACGCCGCCGCCGGCCCGACGCGCGCTGTTGCCCGCGACCACCGAGCGGGTGACGGTCAGCGTGCCGCTGTCGTTGAGCAGCCCGCCACCGGAGCCCGAGGCGCCGTCGGCGACGTTGCCGCGGACCTCGGTGCGGTCGACCGTCAGCGACCCGCCGTCGTTGAACAGCCCGCCGCCGCCGTTGTCGGCCGCTGGGCCGGCGGCGCGGTTGCCGGTGACGGTGCTGCGCTCGACCGTCATGGTCCCGGCCGCGGAGTTCCACAACCCGCCGCCCTCCGCCGCGGCGGTGTTGCCGGTGACCGTGCTGCGGTCGACGTGCACGGTGCCGGCGCCGGTCAGGTGCAGACCGCCGCCGTTGCCCGGGCCCGCGCCCGTGGTGTTGTGCGACAGCGTCGAGCGGGTGACGGTCGTCGCCGACCCGGCGACCGCCTCGATGCCGCCGCCGGCGCGGGCGGCGGTGTTGCCGGTGACGGTGCTGCGGTCGAGGACGAGGGTCCCGGCGTTGAGGACGCCGCCGCCGGAGGCGCCGCCGGAGGCGCCCGGCGCGCCGGGGGCCACGCCGCCGGTGACGGTGGTGCCCCGCAGCGTCAGCGAGCCGCCGGGCCGGACGTCGAACACCCGGTCCAGGCCGGCTGCGTCGACGGTGGCACCGCGCCCCTCGACGACGAGCCGGCCGGTGACGTCGAGGTCGCCGGCGGCCGCGGTGTCGTCCTGGCCGGACAGCGCGAGGCGGTACGTGCGGTCGGACAGCACGATCGTGCCCGAGCCGGCGGCGTTGGCCGCCTGCACCGCGGCGCGCAGGGAGCCGGGGCTCCCGTCGGCGGTGGTCGTGACGCCGCTCCCGCCGGAGGAGCCCGGGCCGCCGCTCCCGCCGGAGGAGCCCGGGCCGCCGGCCGCGGCCGGGGTCGCGGTGAGCAGCAGCAGGGCGAACGCCGACGCGCCGGCCGCGGTGCCGGCGCGCAGGGTCGTGGGTCGCATGGCAGTCCCCTCGGTCCGCGGCGCCCGCCAGCCGGGCGCCGCTCACGAGGGGGTACGGCCGCGGCCGCCGCCCCGTTCAGACCGCCGGGATCACACCTCGAGGACGGTCGGGATGATCATCGGGCGGCGGCGGTGGGTGTCGGACACCCACTTGCCGACCGTCCGGCGGATCGTCTGCGACAGCCGGTGGGCGTCGCGCTGACCGTCGGCGAGGTCCCGCTTGAGGTTGTCCTCGACCAGGTGCAGCACCTCGTCGAAGGCACTCGGGTCGTCGGAGAAGCCGCGGGTGGACAGGTGCACCGGCCGGACGATCGTGCCCGTCGAGGGCTCGATCACCACGGTGAGCGCCACGAAGCCCTCGTCGCCGAGGATGCGCCGCTCCTGCAGCGACTCCTCGCCGACGTCGCCCACGTTGAGCCCGTCGACGTAGACGTTGCCCACCGGCACCGACCCGGTGATCGAGGCCTTGCCGTCGACCAGGTCCACCACCACGCCGTCCTCGGCGAGGATGACCCGGTCGGTGGTCATGCCGGTCTCCTCGGCCAGCGCGGCGTGCGCCCGCAGGTGCCGCCACTCCCCGTGCACCGGCATGAGGTAGCGCGGCTTGGCGACGTTGAGCAGCGTCCGCAGCTCGCCGGCGGGGGCGTGCCCGGAGACGTGCACGCGGGCGGTCTCCTTGTGCACGACGGTGGCGCCGAGCCGGGCCAGCCCGTTGATGACCTTGTAGACGGCGGTCTCGTTGCCGGGCACCAGCGAGGAGGCGAGCACGATGGTGTCGCCGGCCTCGATGGTGACCTGGTGGTGCTCGCCGCGGGCCATGCGCCCGAGCGCGGACAGCGGCTCGCCCTGCGAGCCGGTGCTGATGAGCACCACCTGCTCCGGCGGCATGCTCGTCGCCTCGTCCAGGCTCACCATCAGCCCCGGCGCGACCCGCAGCAGGCCGAGGTCCCGGGCGACGCCCATGTTGCGGACCATCGAGCGGCCGACCAGGGCGACCTTGCGGCCGTGCATCTCGGCGGCGTCGAGCACCTGCTGGATGCGGTGCACGTGGCTGGCGAAGCTGGAGACGATCAGCCGCTGGGTGGCGCGGCGGAAGACGTCCTCGAGCACCGGCCCGATCGACCGCTCGGAGGTGACGAACCCGGGGATCTCGGCGTTGGTGGAGTCGGCCAGCAGCAGGTCGATGCCCTCGAGGCCCAGCCGGGCGAAGGCGCCGAGGTCGGTGAGGACGCCGTCGAGCGGGAGCTGGTCCATCTTGAAGTCGCCGGTGTGCACCAGCACGCCCGCGGGCGTGTGCACGGCGACGGCCAGCGCGTCGGGGATCGAGTGGTTGACCGCGATGAACTCGCAGTGGAACGGCCCGGCGACGTGGTCGTCGCCCGCCGCGACCTCGACCAGCGTCGGCACCAGCCGGTGCTCGCGCAGCTTGGCCGCCACCAGGGCGAGGGTGAACCGCGAGCCGACCAGCGGGATGTCCCCGCGCAGCCGCAGCAGGTAGGGGATCGCGCCGATGTGGTCCTCGTGCCCGTGGGTGAGGACGACGGCGACGACGTCGTCGAGGCGGTGCTCGATGACCCCGAAGTCGGGGAGGATCAGGTCGACGCCGGGCTGCTCGGCCTCGGGGAAGAGCACCCCGCAGTCGATGACCAGCAGCTTCCCGTCGAACTCGACCACGGCCATGTTGCGGCCGATCTCGCCGAGCCCGCCCAGCGCGATGACCCGCAGGCCGCCGGCGGGCAGCGGGGGCGGCGTCTTGAGGTCCAGGTGCGGCTGACCGGCGGTGCCGGCGGTGCTCACGGTCACGGGGTGGCGCTCACAGGGCTCACAGGGGGATGCCTCCGTCGGCGAGGTCGGCGCGCAGCTGCGCGATCTGCTCGGGCGTGGCGTCGACGAGCGGGGGGCGCACGGGGCCGGCGGGCAGCCCCAGCTCGCGCAGCGCCGCCTTCACCATGATGACGCCCTGGGTGCGGAAGATGCCGGTGTACAGCGGCAGCAGGGTCTCGTTGACCTCGCGCGCCTTGGCCAGGTCGCCGGACTCGACCGCGGCGATGAGCTCGGCGAGCCGGGGGCCGGCCAGGTGGCCGACCACGCTCACCACGCCGACGGCGCCGAGGGCCAGCATCGGCAGGTTGACCATGTCCTCGCCGCAGTAGTAGGCGAGGTCGGTGCGGGCCAGCGTCCAGGCGAGCGCGCCGAAGTCGCCCTTGGCGTCCTTCACCGCGACGATGCGCGGGTGCTCGGCGGCGCGGACCAGCGTCTCCACCTCGATCGGCACGACCGAGCGGGGCGGGATGTCGTAGAGCATCACCGGCAGGTCGGTGGAGTCGGCGACCGCGGTGAAGTGGCGCAGCAGCCCGGCCTGCGGCGGCTTGTTGTAGTACGGGGTGACGACGAGCAGGCCGTCCGCCCCCAGCCGCTCGGCCCGGCGCGCGTTCTCGATGGTGTGCGCGGTGTCGTTGGTGCCCACGCCCGCGACCACGGAGGCGCGGTCGCCCACCGCGTCGATGACCGCCTCGAGGACGGCGTGCTGCTCGCCGTCGCTGAGCGTGGGAGCCTCCCCGGTGGTGCCGAGGACGACGAGGCCGTCGTGGGCCTGCCGGTCGACCAGGTGCGCGGCCAGCTCCTGGGCCCCGGCGAGGTCGATCGAGCCGTCCTCCGCGAGCGGGGTGACCATCGCCGTGACGACGCGTCCGAACGGCCGGGCGGGGTCGGTGGTCATGCGGAGGAATCTACCGACCGGCCGCGGGCGTCCCGGTCCCGGCAGCGTCCCGGCGGAACTCGGAGACGGCGTACCGCAGGCCCGTCGCCGAGGTGGCCCACCCCTCCTCCGGCGTGCGGGACACGCGCCGCCAGCCGTCGTCGAGGACGGGGGCGCGGGTGTCGCCGTCGACGGCCAGGTCGACGTCCGTGACGACCAGCCGGTGCGCGTGCGGGAGGAACGCCGCGTAGACGGCCGCGCCGCCGATCACCCAGCAGTCCGGGTGCGCGGCCAGCACGCCGGCGACCGAGCCGGCCCGCCGCGCGCCGTCGGCGGTCCAGTCCGGGTCGGTGGTGAGGACGACGTTGACCCGGCCCGGCAGCGGCCGGTTGCGCGCGGGCAACGACTCCCAGGTGCGCCGCCCCATGACGACGGTGCCGCCGCCGGTCAGGCGCTTGAACAGCCGCAGGTCCTCGGGCAGGTGCCAGGGCAGGGTGCCACCGGCGCCGATGACCCGGCCGTGGGCCTGCGCCCAGATGCAGGCTATGCCCATCGGCGCCGAGTCCTGCGCACGGTCACACGGCCACGGCGGCGCGGATGGCCGGGTGCGGGTCGTAGCCGTGCAGGGTGAACGACTCGAAGGTGTGCTCGAACAGCGACGGCGCCGGGGCGATCTCCAGCGTCGGGAACGGCCGTGCCTCGCGGGAGAGCTGCTCGCGGACCTGCTCGACGTGGTTGCTGTAGACGTGGCAGTCGCCGCCGACCCAGATGAACTCGCCCGGCTCCAGCCCGACCTGCGCGGCGACCATGCGGGTCAGCAGCGCGTAGCTGGCGATGTTGAACGGGACGCCGAGGAACATGTCGGCGCTGCGCTGGTAGAGCTGGCAGGACAGCCGGCCGTCGTGGACGGCGAACTGGAACAGCGCGTGGCAGGGGGCCAGCGCCATCTCCGGCAGCGCGGCGACGTTCCACGCCGACACGACCATGCGCCGGGAGTCGGGGTCCTTGCGGAGCGTGTCGAGGACGCCCTGGATCTGGTCGACCGTGCCGCCGTCGGGGGTGGGCCAGGAGCGCCACTGGACGCCGTAGACCGGACCGAGGTCGCCGTTCGCGTCGGCCCACTCGTCCCAGATGGTGACGCCGTGCTCCTGCAGCCAGCGGACGTTGCCGTCGCCGCGCAGGAACCACAGCAGCTCGACCGCCACCGACCGGAAGTGCACCTTCTTCGTCGTGACGAGCGGGAACGCCGTCGACAGGTCGTAGCGCAGCCGCTCGCCGAAGGTGCTGACCGTGCCGGTCCCGGTGCGGTCGGACTTCGGCGTGCCGGTCTCGAGGATCCGCCGCAGGAGGTCCTCGTACTGCGTGTCCACCGGTCCGTTGCTCACCACGGGCGTCGAGCCTAGGCGACCACGGTGCGCGGGGCGGGCAGCGCGGAGGTGAGGTCGGCCGCGAGGTCCCCGCGGTCGGCCACGGCGACGTCGTCGAGCTCCAGCCAGTCCGCCATCAGCCGCAGCTCCTCCGCCAGCGCGGCGGCGACCTCCGCGCGGTCGACGCCGTCCTCGGCGTGGGTGGCCTGCGCCCGCAGGACGCCGGCCCGGCGGTCGGCCTTGAGGTCGACCCGCGCCACCAGGCGGTCCCCGAGCAGGAACGGCAGGACGTAGTAGCCGTGCACCCGCTGCGCGGCGGGCGTGTAGATCTCCAGCCGGTAGCGGAAGCCGAAGATGCGCTCGACCCGCGGCCGCTCCCACACCAGCGAGTCGAACGGCGACAGCAGCGCGCGGGCGCGGATCCACCGCGGCCGGCGGGCGGCCGGGTCCAGCCAGGCGGGCGCGCCCCACCCGGCCACCTCGACCGGCAGCAGCTCCCCCGCGTCGGCGAGCTCGGCGATCGCCTGCCGCGCCTGCGCCGACTTCAGCCGGAAGTAGTCGCGCAGGTCCCGCTCGGTGGCCACACCGAGCGCGCGGGCGGCGTTGCGCACCAGCTCGCGGACGGCGTCGGCGGGGTCCGGCGTCGGCGTCTGCAGGACGGCGGCGGGCAGGACCCGCTCGGTGAGGTCGTAGACCCGCTCGAACGACGTCGTGCGCGCCCGCGCCGTGAGCACGCCGGTGTAGAAGAGCCACTCGAGGGCGACCTTGCCGGCGTGCCAGTTCCACATCTGCCCGGGCCGGTCCGGGCGGGGCTCGTCGAGGTCGCTGGCCTTGGTGGGACCGCCCTCCCGCACCCGGTCGAGCACCTCGGCCACGTAGCCGGGCCGCTCGCGCTGGATGCGCACCATCGAGCCCCAGGCGTGCTCCTCGGCGGCGGCCATGCGCCAGCGCAGGTAGGGGTGCAGCCGGACCGGGAGGAAGGACGCCTCGTGCGCCCAGAACTCGAACAGCTCGTGCCGGCGGGCGGTGAAGTCGTCGAGGACCGCCCGGCGGTAGGCGCCCAGCCGGCTGAACGCCGGCAGGTAGTGCGACCGGGACAGCACGTTGACCGAGTCGATCTGCACGACGCCGAGCCGGTCGACCATCCGCCGCAACTGCCGGCTGTCGACCACCCCGGTGGGACGCGGGTCGGCGAAGCCCTGCGCGGCCAGCGCGATGCGCCGGGCGAGGGCGGCGGGCAGCCGGTCGGCGACGGAGGCGGGCACGCCGCCGATCCTGCCGTGCACCGGTGACGGTCCGCCGCCGCGCTCCCCCGACCTAGGCTGCCCGGCGTGGACCCCCGCCCGGCCTTCCCGCGCCTGACCGGCACCGCGGACGTGTCCGTGCGCCCCGCCGTCGCCGCGGACGCCGCCGAGGTGGCGCGCGTGCAGGGCGACACCTGGCGCACCGCCTACGCCGACGTCCTGCCCCCTGCCGCGCTCGAGGGCTGGGACGCCGCGGCCGCCGAGGCGGCCTGGCGCGCGGCGATCACCGCCCCGCCCACCGCGGCGCACGGGGTGCTGGTCGCCCTCGACGACGGCCGGGTGGTCGGGTTCGCCGCGTTCGGTCCCGCCGAACTGTCCGACGGCGAGCAGCCGCACCCGGCCGGTCCGACGACCGAGCTCGCGGTCCTCCTGGTGGAGCCGCGGTGGGGACGGCGTGGGCACGGGAGCCGGCTGCTCGCCGCGGTGGCCGACCTGGCCGCCGGCACCGGTGCGGCGCGGCTGACCGCCTGGGTGCCCGAGGCCGACCGGGTCACGGCCGGCTTCCTCGAGTCGGCCGGGTGGGACCGGGACGGCCGGGCGCGCACCCTCGACGCCGCCGGGGTCCCGCTGCGCGAGGTCCGCTGGCACACCCTCCTGGGAGGAGACGCATGACGTTCCAGGGCTTCCCCGACGAGGGCCTGGTGTTCTACGAGGGCCTGGAGGCGGACAACTCCAAGACCTACTGGACGCGGCACCGCGCCGTGTACGACGCCTGTGTCAAGGCGCCCATGCAGGCCCTCGTCGACGAGCTGGCCGCCGAGTTCGGCCCGGCGAAGCTCTTCCGCCCCTACCGGGACGTCCGCTTCGGCAACGACAAGACGCCGTACAAGACGCACCAGGGCGCCGTCGCCAACCCGGAGGGCCGCGGCGCGGGTGCCTGGTACGTCGAGATCTCCGCCGAGGGCCTGCGGGTGGCCGGCGGCGCCTGGCGGCTGGAGTCCGACCAGGTCGAGCGCTACCGCCGCGCCGTCGCGGACGACGTCCAGGGCCCGCGGCTCCGGGACGAGGTGGGTCGCCTGGCCGCCGCTGGCTGGTCCGTCGACGGCGACCGGCTCACCCGGGTGCCCAGGGGCTACGACCTGGGCGACGACGCCCGCGCGGACCTGCTGCGGCACCGGTCCCTGCACGCCGGCCGGCTCTTCGATTTCGCCGAGTGGCTGCACGGGCGTGAGGCCCTCGAGCAGGTCCGCACCGCCTGGCGGGACCTGGTGGCTCTCAACGCCTGGCTGGCGGACAACGTCGGCGCGACGACGAAGGAGATCCGTCGGCGCTGATCGGCCGTCCGTTGCCGTTCTGACGAAATGCCGGAAGGGCCCCGCACCGGGTGGTGCGGGGCCCTTCCTGAATGGTTGTCCGGCGGCGTCCTACTCTCCCACCCCGTCTCCGGGGCAGTACCATCGGCGCTGAGAGGCTTAGCTTCCGGGTTCGGAATGGATCCGGGCGTTTCCCTCTCGCCATGGCCGCCGTAACACTG
>NZ_JBJGZC010000031.1:0-47027 GCF_054050315.1 Geodermatophilus sp. SYSU D00867
GTGGAGGTCGCCCGGACGCCGCTTCCCCGACGGCGTCCGGACGACCTGGTGTGCAGCCTACGACGAGGGGGCGGGGTGCCTCACGTCGTGTGCCCTGATCGTGACCTGCGACTCCGCTCCGGACGCTCAGACGACCTGGTGCAGCCAGGTGGTCTGGCTGCCGTCGCCGGCGTAGCGGTACACCTCGAGGTCGGCGTCCCAGGCCGCGCCGAGGAGCTGGTCGACGCCGTGGCGGAACGCCTCCACCGACGTGGCGGTCGCCGCGAGCGTCCGCAGCTGCTGCTCGGTCACGACGATGTCGCCGTTGGCGCTCGTGGGCGCCCGGAAGACGCCGTGCCCGGGCACGTAGGACATGCGCTCGCCGTCGTTGCCGTGGCTGGCCTCTTCGGTCACCTCGAAGCGCAGCATCGGCCACGCGCGCAGCGCGGCGACCAGCTTGGCGCCCGTGCCGGGGACCCCGGTCCAGGCGACCTCGGCACGGTAGGCACCGTGCGCCGCGGGCTGGTCGGCCCACGACAGGGAGACCGGCGCGCCGATGACGCGTTCGAGCGCCCACTCGACGTGCTGGCAGAGCGCCTTCGGGCAGGAGTGCACGAAGACGACACCCTGGGTAGACCGTCGCTGCACGAGGCACCTCCATCGACTCGATCGGTCTCGTCTTCCCCAACGGACGATCGATTCGGTGACAGGCTGTGGTCAACGGCGGCGGACCAGGGCTCCCGGTGACAGTGTGCACGATGAGGTGCCGGTCGCGCCAGTGCGGATGCAGCGACTGTTCCGGATGTGACCACACCCGCCACGCGCGTCACGGAAGTGCTGGTCAGCGCCATACCACGACCACCGGCGCAGAGTCCAACCCGGGGTCGGACCGCCTCGACGCTACACCGTGGCTCCCGTCACGGGCCGTTGCGGGAGCCCGTGTCGCATACGGAACTCCGTCGACCGCCGGTGACGCTCGGTGAGCGGCCTGCGGGAGTGTCGGTCACCCTGCGAGATCGGCGACCCGGTCCCCGCCGGCCGCCTTGGCCCGGTACATCGCCTCGTCGGCGCGGTGCAGCACGCCCGCGACGTCGTCGTCGGGGTGCACGGGGGCACAGCCCACGCTGGCGGTCACCCCGCAGCCGGTCCCGACCTCCGCGACGGCGGCGCGCAGGCGGTCGGCCAGCAGGACGTCGTCGGCGGGCAGCAGGGACCCGGCGAGGACGGCGAACTCGTCACCACCGAGCCGGGCGACGGTGTCGGTCTCGCGGACCACCCGGCCCAGCGCGGCGGCAACCGAGCGGAGGACCTCGTCGCCGGCGGCGTGGCCCCGCCGGTCGTTGACCGCCTTGAAACCGTCCAGGTCGACGATGCAGACCACCGCCCGCTCGCCCCGGCCGGCGAGGCGCACGGCCCGGCCGACGCGGTCGAGGAAGACCCGGCGGTTGGGCACGCCGGTGAGCGGGTCGGTGGTGGCCAGCGCCTCCTGGGTGCGCAGCAGCAGCACCTGCCGGTCGTGGGCGGCCCACTGGTTGGCCGAGGACAGCGTGCAGATCAGCGTGACCGTGCCGAGCACGGTGGCCACCAGCAGCGAGTGCGCATCCGGCGGGCCGGCGACCAGGGTCGCGTACGCGGTGGTCATGAGCGTGCCGGTGAGCACCACGCCGGCCGGCGGATAGGCCACCGCCATGTAGACGAGGACCAGGAAGAAGATCACCGACAGCGGGCTGTCGGTGCCGCCGTCGAGCCGCGCAGCGGTGGCGACGATGGCCGTCACGGCGGCCGTCCAGACGGAGAACAGCAGCGGGCCGCGCAGGTCGCGGACGATCCGGTGCAGCGGCAGGAGGAGCAGCAGGGGCGTCAGGACGACGACCGAGCCGGCCAGCGCCAGGAGGACGGGGTGCCGGTGACCGGGGGTCGGGGTCGTCAGGGTGTAGACCAGGCAGGCCCAGCCGGCGATCTCGCTGAGCAGCACGCCGGTGTGCACGTGCCGGACCCAGAAGCGGGCGCGCTCGTCGTCCTCGGCCAACGGCCGGTAGAGGCCGACGCCGAGCCAGGCGGGCGCGGCACGCCGCGGCCGGCGCGGGGTCCCCGCCTCGGCACGCCGCACCCCTGCCCCGTCCATGCTCGGGTTCTCGGCCGATCTCGTTCCGTTCTCCACTCGGACGCACGTGCCACTCCCCCGACGGGGTGGGTAGGGGCCGGGGCATGGGACGGGACGACGGGACGCGCGGGATGGCCGACGCCGGCCGGGACGTGGTGGGGCCGATGGTGCTCGGCGCCTGGGACGCCTTCCTCGAGCAGGCGGCCGCGGTGGACCTGGACCGGCCGACGCGGCTCCCGGGCTGGCGGGCGCACGAGGTGTGCGTGCACCTGGGCTGCTGGCCCGACCACGCCGCCCTGGCCGACCTGGTGGCCTCCGCCCGGGCCGGCGGCACCGGGACGCCGGCCGACGTCGACGCGACCAACGCCCGGGTGACCGCCACCCACCGCCACGCCTCGCGGGGGGAGGTCCTCGCCGCGCTGCGCCGCAACCGGGAGGCGACCGAGCGCTACCTGACCGAGGAGCCCGTCGAGCTGGACGCCGCGCCCGCGGTCTCCACGGTCGGGCGGCTGCCGATGCTGTCGGTGGTCCTCGGTCAGGCCTACGAGCTCGCCGTGCACGGCCTGGACCTGGCACCGCTGGGCGCTCCCCCGGTCCCGGCACGGGTCCTGGACGCCGGGCTGGCCGCGCTGGCCGACGTCACCGGCGCGCTGGCCGCCTCCTCGGGCATCGCCGGCGGCGCCGCCCTGGTGACCCCCGGCGGCGGGTGGGTCTTCGCGGCCGACCCGCCGGGCTGGACGGTGCGGCCGGTGGGCGGCACGCGGCCCCGCGGCGCCGTCGTCGAGGCCGCGGCCGACGTCCTGCTGGAGGCGGCGTCGGGGCGGACCAACCCGGCCGCGGCGCTGGTGCGGCGCCGGCTGCGGGTGCGGGACCTGCCGGAGCTGATGCGGCTTGCCCCGATCGTCGAGTCGGCGCCGGGCATCCCCGGCGGGCCGATCCTGGCGCTGGCCGCGCGGACCGTCGGGGGCGCCGGCGACCTGCTCGGCCGGTTCCGCGGGCGCCGCTAGCAGGCGCCGCCCAGCGAGATGCCGTGCGCCTGCAGCCACGGCATCGGGTCGACCCGGCTGGCGTAGAGCCCGCCCTCGTGCACCTCGAAGTGCAGGTGCGGCCCGGTGGACTGGCCCTTGTTGCCGACCTCGGCGATCTGCTGGCCGGCGCCCACGACCTGGCCGGCCGAGACGAAGAACCGGTTGACGTGGCCGTAGAGGGTGATCGAGCCGTCGTCGTGCTGGACGTAGACGGCCTGGCCGAAGCCGCTGGCCGGGCCCGCCTGCAGGACCACGCCGCCCTCCGGGGCGAGGACCGGGGTGCCGATCGGGGCGGCGATGTCCACGCCCTGGTGCATGGTCCCCCAGCGCGGGCCGTAGCAGGAGGTCACGCGGCCGGTGGTCGGGGCGATGCCGCCACCGGCACTGGACTGGACGTCGACCGCGGCCCGCTGCTCGGCGGCCTGCTGGGCCTCCCAGGCGGCCTCGGCCTCGGCGACGCCGCGCAGCCGCAGCAGCTCGACCTCGGCCGCGCGCAGCTGCTCGTCCAGACGGGCCTTCTCACCGGCCAGGGCGTCGTAGTCGCCCTGCGCCTGGGCCAGCCGTGCGTCGGCGGCGGCCTGGGCCTGCGCGGCGGCCGCGGCGGCCGCGTCGCGCTCCTGCACCGCGGCGCGGGCGGCGGCGTCGGCCTCCTCCTCCTGGGTCTCCAGCAGCTCGTACTGCTCGAGGGTCTCGGCGCGCTGGGCGCCGAGCAGGTCGAGGGTGGCGGCGCGCTCGAGGACCTCGCGGGGGCCCTGGCTGTCCAGCAGCACCGAGGCGGTGCCGCCCAGGTCTCCCCCGCTGCCCATGTAGGCCTCGCGGCCGAGCTCGACGACCTCGTCCTGCGCCTGCGCGACAGCGTCGCGCGCGGCCTGCAGCTCGGCCGCGGCCACGGCGGCGGCCTCCTGCGCGGCGGCGAGCTCGGCCTGGGCGACCAGTGCGGCGTCCGCGGCGGCCTCCGCCTCGACGGTCATCCGCTGGAGCTGCTCCTCGGCGGCGGTGACCGCCCCCTGGATCCGGCTCACCTCGGCGACGAGGGCGGCCTCGGCGGCCTCGGCCGCGGCGACGTCGTCGTCGGGGTCCGCCATCGCCGGGACGGGCGCCGCCATCAGGAGCGCGGCGGCGCCGGCGGCGAGCACGGCGCGGCGGAGCCGGCGGGAGGTGGAGCGGGCGGTCCGGTGGTGCGCGGTCGCCAAGAGGGCGGATCTCCCTTTCTCGCGGCCGCCTGCCGGATCGGCGCCCGTCCGGCGGGACGGGCGGCCTGCCCGCGTCCGGCGTCCGCGGGCGCGACCGAGCCGGGGACCTCCGTGCGGTCCCCGCTCCCGGCGCGTGCCGGGACGGTCAGGCGGAGTCCGGCCGGGGTCCTCGTCGTCCCGAGGCGCAGCGGCCCGGCAGGACCGCGGGCGAAGGTACTACGGATGGGACGGGTGAGGTCACGGGGACATAACGGCCCCGGCGTGTCCGCTTGCGCGCTCAACCGTTTCGACACCGCGACGACCTGCGAGTCTCACGGATCGTGGCCGGTTTGACACGCAGTGCCACTCCCGCCTTCGAGGCATGTCCCGTGGTGGCCGGGCTCACAGGTCCGTCACAGGAACCGCGGGCACGCTGGCCGGCCGGACCGGCTCTCGTGGGGAGGAACGACATGGACGGGACCCCGATCCCAGGACCGACGACGCCGTTCGGCGGCCGGACGCGGTACGCGGCCGCCGCCGACGGCACGGTGCGACCGGGCGCCGTGCCGCAGGCACCGCCGGTGCGCGCGACCGACGCCGACCGGCTCGCGACGGTGCACCGACTGCAGGACGGCGTCGCCCGCGGGGCGCTCACGCCCGACGAGGGCGGGGACCGGATGGCGGCCGCCTGGGCCGCCGTCCACCTGCGCGACCTCGCGCCGCTGACCGCCGACCTCCCGCCGGTGGCGGCCCCGCCGCAGATCACCGCGCCGGGCTGGCGGCCGCTGGGGCTCATGGCCTGGGAGCAGCTGCGGACCACCGTCGCCGGGGCGCGCGCCGGCCGTCCCGCAGCGGTGCGCATCGCACTGGTCGGCCTGGTCACCCTGCTGGTGCTCGTGGCGTTCGGCTCGCTGGTGCTGCACGGGCTGGCCGAGGGGTTCGACGCCGGCCCGGACGGGTTCCGCGGCGGGCCCGGCGGCTTCGACGGCTTCGGCGACGGACCCGGCCGGGGCTGAGTCCCCGGCCGGGTCCGCCCGCGCACGGGGTCAGGGCTGTCGCCGGTGGTGCCCTCGTCGAGGCCGGGCGGGGTGCCGGGGACGCCGCCCCGGGTGCCGTCGGTGGTGCCGGGCCGGACCACCGACGTCGTCGCCGCGGTGCCCTCCCCCGCGGCGGCCGAGCCGAGGGCGTAGCCGCCGACGCCACTGATCAGCAGCAGCGCGGCGGCGGCCGCACCGACCGCGGCCCGCCGCCGGACCTCCGGGGGCAGGGCCCGGCGCGGCGGCGTCGCGGCGACCGGCGGCTGCGCCGTCGGCGGCTCGGCGGTGGCGGCGGGCGCGGCGGGGGCCGTGCCTTGGGGGGTGCGCTCGGGGTGCCAGGCCAGGACGGCCGGGGGCTCCCAGCCGGTGCCGTTCGGGGTCTGCTGGTCGTCCACGGTGCTCCTCGTGGTCCGGGGAGCACCCACGGCGGCGACCGCCGCTGGGATGCAGCCAGGCTGCGGCTGCGCGTCGGCTGGACACGGCGAGCACCACCCGGTGGGTGGAAGCCCCCGGGTGGTGCCTGAGGGACGCTGGAGCCCGGCCGCCCTCGATGGGACGACCGGGCTCCGGATCTCTCAGCGGGTGCGCGTCGGCAGCCCCGTGGGGTGGAACGTCCCCCACGGTGGCGCGTAGTCGTAGTTCGCCGCGGCCTGCTGGTTGACATAGGCGTAGCAGCCGGAGTTGACGAACTCGTCCCTGCCTGCGGCGGTCGCGGTGACCGCGTACATGAAGGCCGTGCCGCGAGTGACCGCCGACTGGTCCGCCCACTGGGAAGCGCAGCCGTAGGGCCCGAAGAAGGCGAGCTGCCCGTCATGGAGCTCGACGAACCCGCCGTCGGCCAGCGCGTTGCCGTGCTGTCCGGCGTCGGGGTAGCCGCCGCCGTCGTTGGCCGACCAGGTGCCGTTGACCATGACGATGAGCCCGTGCCGGTCCGCCACCCGGCGGAAGGTCTGGGACAGGGCGATCGCCCCGTCCCGGTATGCCTGCTTGTCCGGGAAGCTGGCCCAGTCGATGTCGGGAAACCACGAACGTGAGCCCAGGTCATCTGCGAAGAACCCACCCATGTGGGGGTTCTCCCGGACCATCGTCTCCAGGACGCACTCGAGCTTGCTCTGCAGCACCGAGCCGACCCGGAAGTCGTTGAGGTACCCCCACTGGTTGGCCCGGTGGTTGCCCGGCCACAGCGAGGTCGCCGGCCCGCAGGCGGAAGCGTTCAGGAGCATGTCGTGATAGCGGCCGTGGTCGTTGTCGATGATCGCGTCGAGGTAGACGAGGACGGTGCCGCCACCGGCCGACACGTCCTTGAACACCTGGTCCTGGTAGTTGTCCATGCCTGCGACGACCAGGCCGCCAGGATGGGCATAGGAACGAGCCCGAGAGTCCGCGGGAGTGCCGTACACGATGCTCGCCGCCTGGGCCGGCCGGTTGTCGAGTGTGCCGGAGGACGGCGTTGTCGGCGTCGAGCTGGGACTCGATGTGGGGGCCGGCGTCGGACTCGGGCTCGTCGACGGGGCCGACGTCGGGCTCGACGTCGGACTCGGGCTCGACGTCGGACTCGGGCTCGACACCGAGGTCGGACTGGACGTGGGGGCCGGCGTCGGACTCGGGCTCGTCGTCGGAGCGGGCGTCGCGGTCGGGCTCGGCGTCGAGGCCGGGGAGGTGCCCTGCGGTGCGCGGACGTCGTGCTGTGTGACGTGGACGGTCGCGTTGCGGGCGGTGGAGAGGACGTTGACCACCGTCTGGGCCGAGGCCGCACCGGCCGGCACGGGTAGCGTCGCCTGCACCCGGGTCCACGAGCCGCCGTCCACCGCGACCGCGGAGCCACCCGTCCAGCTCGAGAACGCTCCTGCGGCGGTGTACCAGGACACCGTGATCTGGGCCTTGGCCCCGCGAGCCGACGCCTTGACGTCCGCCGCGAAGGTCCACGTCCCGTCGGCCGTCACCGGCTCCATCGGGGCACGGACCCGGGTGGTCGTCCCGGTGGAGGTGACCCGCAGTGCATTGCGGGCGGCGACGTGGTCCGACACGGCGACCCGGGTCGCCCTGGTACCGCCCTCCTGGACGGACCAACCGGCCGTGCTGGACGCGAGGTCCGGGTTGTCCGACAGGTTGAGCGTGCTGGACTGCGTGCCCGTGGCCGTCAGCGCCGACGCGACCGCCGTCGTCCCCAGCGCGAGCACGACGAGGGCGACCAGCCCGGCAATCCGGGCCCGGCGTCGTGATCTCGACCGCTCGATGCCGTGGCGGCCTCGAGAACGCCGACGGCGCTCCGGGCGCCGAGAGTCCGTGGGCAGTGGGAGGGGGCCGCGCGGGGCGGGTGTCATGCCGTGTTGCTCCTCGTTGGGGCAGGACGGAGTCCGCGGCGGGGGCTTCACCGCGGGGCTCGACGAGGAGGTGCGTCCGCGCTGCCAGGGGCAGACGAGGCCAGCTGGGCTGGCCCACGGGCACCTCGAGGACCCCGGCGTCACGTGCCGGGGTGGCTACGTCAGGGGTGCATCCGCACCGCCGTCAGGCGGGCGGGACCGGGTCGGCCGGCACCTCCGTGGCCCCGGTGGCGCCTGCCGGGATGGGGTGGTCAGGGAGGTGCACCCACGCTGCCGTCTGGCAGGTGGTCGAGGCCGGGGCCACTGGTCAGGCCGGCCGGCACCTCGGGGCGATCAAGTTCATCAACACCGTACGCATCCGAGTGTGCACGTAACGCAACAGGTCGTCAAACCCCCCGGTCCACTGCCGGGGAGGACACAGTGAGCCTCTGCCGGTGGAGCCGAGGCCGGGACCGCCTGGCTGAGTCGGTACGCTCGTCCGCGGCCTCGGCGCCGGTGGGGAGACGACCACCGCCACCAGGCCGGACCACGGAGGGGGCCGCTGATCAGCGGGTTCGTCGCCAGGGGCGGTAGCTCAGCCGGTCAGAGCACGGGACTCATAATCCCTGGGTCGTGGGTTCGAGCCCCACCCGCCCCACCCGCCCCGCCATCAGGCAGTACGCGGTTACTCGGTCCCGCACAGCGCTCGAACAGCCGGGTACCGTGCCTGATGGCGGACCTGGCGCACGCGCGTACCGCCTACATGGCTGTCGACGACCTCTCCGTCCTGCCCGACTGGCGGGCCCACCTGCGGGCCCGCAACGTCGCGCCGAGCACGATTGCGAGCTATCCCCGTGCCGATTGATGCTGCGGTGACGCGCTCGTGATGAGCAGTACGCCAACCTACGTGAGAGGTGGCGGCCCCGTTTCCTGCGGAAACGTGATACACGGCTCGATCCTGCCTCGCACGGTTGGGGAGGCACTGTGAGCACGTCCCGAGACATGGGCAGGCTCGACGCGGAGCTTTCTGACCTACTGGACGTCACCCTGAGTGACAGCACGAAGTCTCAACTCGAAGCCATGCGTGGTCGAGGTATGCCGTCGGGGTCGATGGAGGAGGAACCGGACTCTCCGCTGGCCGAAGTGGTCCCCACCTCCCCGGCTAACGCTGACCCAAACCATGCTCGCTTGCGACGACCAGATGTCTTGGCATCCGTCACTGTTGGCGACGGCGCCTTTCACTTCCTTGGAGTCCCGGAGCATGGGGAGATTGGATTATCGTTTAGCGGGGACTGTGGAGACACCTTCAATGCGATTGTGCAGCGCTTCCCGTCACCGCTTCGCCTGTACGCTTCAGTAGCGCCCCTCGACGCGCCGATCCCTTGGCTGATCGCGGCTGTTGACCATGAGCAAGAAGACCGCTTGGACCTGATTGGCGCAAGGCGATTCTGTGATCGCGTCGAGGACGCTCTTACAGCGAGGTTGGGGTCGGACGGTGAAGTGCGACTGCAAGCCCCCACGATGTCGGGTGGCATCTGGACGCCGGATCCAACACCTGCTGTCATGATGCCGATCGCATACTGTGCCCCCATTATGGGGCGCCTTCTATTTCATCGGGAGTACTGCGAGGCCGAGTGGGATCCCGGGCCAGCTTCTGAGTGGAACATCATTAAGTGCAGTTCTGAACTGAACAAGCATCTCACTCACACTTCGGAGAGCGGTGGCGATTGGCGAAGAAGAAGGTGCTCAACCGGTCATGCCTGGATTTGCGATTCGCCTGTCTATATCACCCATCTTTACTGGGAGGCTGGAAACTGGCTGATCGCAGAACACGGGCAATTCGGACAGTTCGGTCCATCGAAGACAGCGCCCTTCAAGAGTCCGTGGCAAGGACTAGTTCGACGGTTCCGTATGGTCGAGTACAGGCACGGGCTCACGGCTACAACCGGGGGTTTTCGCGCGTACAGCTTCTTCAGCCGACATCTTGACCTCCACGGATAGCGAGAGTTGCCGGTCAGCCTGACGCGAGTCAGCGCCGCTTACAACCCGCACTTTGCTGCACGGAACCACATGGATGTCGTGACGACCACTTCATTCGCCTGCTCGAAGCCGACACCGCCGCTAGCTACGCCAGGATGAAGCCCGCGACGCTGAGGGTGTCACGCCGCACCGCTGCGGGCTGACGGCCTGGGGTACCGAACAGGGCAACCGCTACAACCTGACGAGTCGGCCACCATCACGGCCAGGAGGGTCCGCCCGATCGCCGAACGGGCGACCTTCGACCATCAGTTGCAGCCTCGCCCGAGGACTCGGGGTAGAACGAGGGATTGGGGCTGTCACGCTCGTCAGCCACCTGCACAAGCGCAGGTCAGCACAGCGCTCAGACCATCAGGGCTCACAATCCCTGGGTCGTGGGTTCGAGCCCCACCCGCCCCACACGCGAGAGCGTGGGTCAGCGCAGCGGTCGCTGGTCCCGGGCGTGCTCAGGCGACGGGGCGCTCGAAGGTCACCAGGCTGCCCTCCACGCTGCCCGGCCCGATGCGGCCCTTCACGCCGACGGACGTGATCGCCTTGAGCTGCCAGCCCTCGCGGGCGTGCTCGTCGAGCAGCCTCTCGAGCTCGTCGCCGGACGTCTTGCCGCCGATCACGCCCTCGCGGAGCTCCTCGACCTCGTACTCGTGGCGTCCGGCCACCGCCCGCTCCCCTCGTCGGTGCTCGACGGGTCAGTCCGTCGGCCGGACGCCATGGCGTCCACGTCGGCCGACGCGTCCGGCACCGCTCGGCCCGGGTACGGGCACGGAGGACCACCAGGCAGGTAGTGGTGGACGCACGCGGTCGCCGGCGAGTAGACCGAACCCCTCACCCGAGTGGAGGGAGCGAGCCATGACCACCACCAGCGGCCAGGAGGCCGGGCAGGTCACCGGCACCCAGGACAAGGACTACAACCTCATCTGGTTCACCGAGCAGTGCCTGAGCAACGCGCTGCGGCTGGAGACCTACATCCAGGACGCCGACCGCGACGGCGACGGCGAACTCGCCGAGCTCTTCCGCAAGGCCCAGGCGGACAGCCGCAAGGGCGCTGAACAGGGCAAGCAGCTGCTCAGGTCCCGGCTCGGCGGCTGAGCCGACCGGTCGGACGGGCCCCGGGGAGACGCGGCACCGGTCCCCCGGGGCCCGTGGCGACACGGGCGGACACACCGGCGGTCCCCGCGAGGACACGGTCGGCCCGGCGCCGGCCGCCGGGCCGGGATGGGCGACGCGGCGTGTCGCGCGCGGCCGCACGAGAGCGCAGTGCCGGTCGCCCGGGACGGCGACCGGCACGGGACGCCCCTCAGCCGCCGAGGACGATCCGGAACGTCCCGCGGGAGCGGAAGTCCAGCCCGGCGCCCTCGAACTCCTCGATGTGGATCTCCCCCGAGGCGGAGGCGAACTCGCCGGTGCCGCCGGTCACGGCCCAGCTGCTCGGCTCCCGCAGCACCGGGGCCGTGATGCCGGTGCGGCTCACGCCCTGCACGGTGAGCGAGCCGCGCGGCCCGACGTTGGTCGCGGTGCAGTGCAGCACCGTGCTGTCGGCGGCGAGGTCCACCTGGTGGAACACGCAGTGGCCCCGGTCGGTGGCGTCCCCGAGGCCGCCCGTGCTGGTGTTGGTGTAGACGAGCTCGTCCCCGAGCGAGGGCACGCCGTTGGCGTCGTGGTCGAGGAAGACCTCCTCCACCCGGTCGGTCTCGAAGGTCCCCTCGAGGACCGCGCCCTCCGGGGCGGCCGCCGCGCCCGCCGGCCACACGACCACCCCCGCGACGAGGGCGGCGGAACCGGCGAGGGCGAGGCTGGTGCGCTTCTTCGGGGTGCGCATGGCGTCCACCTCCGGGGTGAGCGGGGATGCGGGGACACCGGCCGCGTCTGACCGGACACCGGGGTCAGCTCGCCCCGACGCTAGGACCGCGCCGTTCCCCGGAGAAGACACGAAGGTCCCCGCCGGAGGGGTCCGCGGCTCCCTCAGGTCGCCCCGGGCGGACCGGCGAGCACCGTGGGGACGTACTCCAGCAGCTGGAGCCGGCCGTCGAACAGGCGGCTGTCGACCAGGTCGAGAGCGACGTCGGGATAGCCGTCGTAGACGCGGTCGGTCCCGGTGGCGCCGGTGATGACCGGGAAGACGACGACGCGGTAGCGGTCCACCAGGCCGGCGGCGAGCAGCGACCGGCACAGGCTGACGCTGCCCACCGCGCGCAGCGGTCGCGTGCCGCGCTCCTTCATCGCCCGCACGGCGGCCACGGCGTCGCCGTCGACCAGCTCGGTGTTCGCCCACGACAGCGGCGCGCGCAGGGTCGAGGAGAAGACCACCTTCGACATCGCCGTCAGGCCGGCGAGACCGGGGTCGTCGGGGATCTCGGCGGCGAAGCCGGACATCAGCCGGTACGTCGTCGCCCCCATGAGGACGGTCTGCTCCAGGGCGCCGTCCTGCCCCAGCCAGCCGAGGTACTCGGGCCCCTCCATGCCCCAGTAGCCGGGCCAGCCCTCCGCGGCCCCGTAGCCGTCGAGCGAGACGATGAAGTCCACCACCAGGTCGGACATCGGGCTCTCCTCCCCGTCCGCAGCGTGCACGGTGGTGACCGGCCGGAGGACGGGGACTCGTCGCCGGGTGCATCCGGGAGGCGGCCCGCGCACGAAGATCGTCCGTGAGCACGATGCCGGCGGACCCGCGGTGGGTCCTGCAGCCGTTGACCGACGCGGGCCTGGCGGGCGACCAGGTCAGCGACCTCGTCTTCCGCCTCGCCTTCGGCACCGTCGTCGACCCCGGCCGGCTCGACCCCGCCCACCTGGGCTCCCTGGTCGACGACCAGCCCGTGCACGTCCGTCGGGCGTGGCTGGAGGTGCTGGACCGGATGACGACGGGATCCGCCGGCTGACGGGAGCGGCGTGGGGTTCCTCACGGGCGCGGGACCGGCGGTAACCCGGCGGTGACACGACGCGCGTCGGGCGGAAACGAACGTCGGCGAGTGTCGGGCGCCGCTGACCGCGCAGCCGACCCGAGCGAGGACCCCGATGACCTTCCCGTCCCCCACCCGCTCCCCTCTCCGGCGGGCCGCCGCGGCGACCTCCGCCGTGGGCCTGGCCCTGGCCCTGGGCGCCTGCGGCGGGTCCGACGACCCCGGCGGACCGGGGGGATCCGGCGAGGACGGCTTCGGCGAGCTGTCCGTCCAGCTGTCCTGGATCAAGAACGCCGAGTTCCTCGGCGAGTACGTGGCCGACACCAACGGCTACTACGCCGACGCCGGCTTCTCCTCGGTCAACCTCGTCGCCGGCCCCTCGACCGGCGTCGCCGAGCTGGTGCAGGGCTCGGTCGACGTCGCGCTCAGCGACGCCGTCTCGGTCGGCACCGCCGTCGCCAACGAGGACGCCCCGGTCCGGATCATCGGGACGACGTACCAGAAGAACCCGTTCACGATCCTGTCGCTGGCCGACGGCGGGGACATCGCGACGCCGCAGGACATGGTCGGCAAGCGGATCGGCGTCCAGGACTCCAACACCAGCCTCTTCCAGGCGCTGCTGGCCGCCAACGGCATCGACCCCGGCCAGGTCACCGTCGTCCCGGTGCAGTACGACCCCTCCGTGCTGGTCAACGGCGAGGTCGACGGCTTCGTCGCTTACCTGACCAACGAGTCGATCACCGTGGCGAGCCAGGGCCTGGCCGTCACCAACCTGCCCTTCGCCGACAACGGGCTGCCCTTCGTCGCCGAGACGTTCACCGCCACGGAGCAGTCGATCGCGGAGGACCGCGAGAGGCTCAAGGCGTTCCTCGTCGCCGAGATCCAGGGCTGGACCGACGTCCTGGCCGACCCCGAGGCCGCCGTCGACGTCTGCCTGGAGAGCTACGGCGCCGACCTCGGCCTGGTCCGGGAGAACGAGGTGCAGTCGGCGCACACCGCCAACGACGAGCTGATCACCACCGAGGACACCGAAGCCGAGGGCCTGTTCACGATCACCGACGAGCTGCAGCAGGAGACCGTCGAGTCCCTGGCCGGCGCCGGCGTCGAGATCGAGGCCGACGAGCTGTTCGACCTGTCCCTCCTCGAGGAGGTCTACGAGGAGAACCCGGAGCTCAGGGACTACCGGCCCTGATGACCCGGTGACCGAGACGACCACCACGTCCGGTGCCCGGGGCGCCGCCCTGGGCACCGGCGTGCAGATCACCGGCCTGTCCAAGACCTTCTCGATGGGCACCCGCCGGGTCGAGGCGCTGTCCGCGGTGGACCTGCACACCGACCGCGGCAGCTTCCTCTCCCTGCTCGGCCCGTCGGGCTGCGGCAAGTCCACGATCCTGCGGGTGCTGGCCGGGCTGGAGCAGCCGACCGGCGGCTCGATCCGGGTCGACGGGAAGAGCCCGCAGGAGCTGCGCCGCGGGCACGAGCTCGGCATCGCCTTCCAGGACGCCGCACTGCTGCCCTGGCGCAGCGTGCTGTCCAACATCCGGCTGCCCTTCGAGGTGGCCGGGGTGCGGGTCGACGACGCGTACGTGCGCGAGCTGGTCGCGCTCGTCGGGCTCGAGGGCTTCGAGAAGGCCAGGCCGGCGCAGCTGTCCGGCGGCATGCGCCAGCGCGTGTCGATCGCGCGGGCGCTGGTCCTCAGACCGTCGGTGCTGCTGCTCGACGAGCCGTTCGGCGCCCTGGACGACATGACCCGCCAGCGGCTCAACCTCGAGCTGCTGCGGATCTGGACCGAGAAGCCGGCGACCACCCTCATGGTCACCCACGGCATCACCGAGGCGGTGTTCCTCTCCGACCAGGTGGCGGTCATGAGCCCGCGGCCGGGCCGCGTGCGGGAGGTCATCGACGTCGACCTCCCCCGCCCGCGGACGCCGGAGATGCAGCGGACGCCGGAGTTCCACGCCTACGTCGACCGGGCGTCGGAGCTGCTGTTCGGCACCGGCGCGGGGACGGACGGGGACGGCGGGTGAGCGGCGCCCGGCTGCCGTCCTGGGCGGTCGGCGCGCTCGGGTCGGCACTGGTCGTCGCGCTGTGGTGGCTGGCCGCCGTCACGGTGCTGTCAGACGTCGGCGCCGGCTCGGTCGACGCGGTCCCCACCCCGCCCGAGGTGGTGGCCCAGTGGGCCGCCGACGGCTGGGCGTTCTACGGCCGCAACCTCGGCGTGACGCTGGAGGAGGGCGCGCGGGGCTTCCTGTGGGGCAACGGGCTCGCGCTGCTGCTGGCCGCCGTCGTCCTGGTGGTGCCGCGGACCGAGGGCGTCGTCACGCAGCTGGCGACCATCACCTACTGCGTGCCGATCGTCGCCGTCGGCCCGCTGGTGCTGATCATCACCGGCGCCCCGGACGTCGGCGAGGCCTCCGGGACGGCGGTCTTCCTCGCGGCGCTGAGCTGCTTCTTCACCACCGTCGTCGGCACGCTGCTCGGCCTGCGCGCCGCCGACCGGGCCGCGCTCGACGTGGTCGCCGTCCACGGCGGCGGGGCGCTCACCCAGCTGCGCAAGGTCCGGCTGGTCGCCGCGCTGCCGGGCGTCCTCACCGCGCTGCAGATCGCGGTGCCGGCCTGCTTCCTGGGCGCCGTCCTGGGCGAGTACTTCGGCAAGGTCGACGTCGGCATCGGGCCGGCGATGACCGCCGCGCAGCAGGGCCTCAACCCGGCGCGGGTGTGGGGCATCGCGCTGGCCTCCGGTGCGGTGGCGATCGTCGGCTTCGCCCTGCTCGGGCTGGTCGCCCGGTTCGTGACCCCCTGGTCGAGAGGACGGCAGGCCTGATGGCGCAGACGCCCGGCGGGCCCCGGACGGCGGCCGCGCCGGTGGACGCCGCGGCCCGGCGCGGGGAGGTCCGGCGGCAGGCCACCCGGGCGGTGCTGCGCGCGCTGGGGCGCTCGCTGCTCACCTCCCTCGGGACGCTGGTCGTCGTCGGGGTGCTGTGGGTCGGCGTGATCGAGCTGTTCGGCATCTCGTCCTACGTCGCCAAGGGCCCGCTGGACGTGTGGGCGTACCTGGTCACCGACGACGACGCCGGCGAGCACCGGTCGCTGCTGCTCGACCGGCTGGGCACCAGCCTGGGGCACGCCCTGATCGGCTTCGTCGCCGGCCTGGCGGCGGCGTTGCTGGGCGCGACGGCGTTCCGGCTGTCGCGGGGCGTGGAGCACGCGCTCATGCCGATCGCGATGCTGCTGCGCTCGGTGCCGCTGGTCGCGATGGCGCCGCTGATCATCCTGGTGTTCGGCCGGGACGTCGCCACGGTCGCGGTGGTCGCCGGGATCGTCGTGCTGTTCCCCGCGCTGGTGACGATCGCCTTCGGGTTGCGGTCGGCGTCCCCGCAGGTGCTCGACGTCGTGCACGTGTACGGGGGCGGCCCGCTGACCGCGCTGCGGAAGGTGGCGCTGCCCGCGTCGCTGCCGGCGTTCTTCGCCGCCGTCCGCGTCTCCGTGCCCGGCGCGCTCACCGGGGCGCTGCTGGTCGAGTGGCTGGCCACCGGCGACGGCATCGGCTCGGCGATCCAGACCGCGTACGCGCAGGTGCAGTTCTCGCTGGTCTGGTCGGCGGTCGTGGTGGTGACCGCGGTGTCGCTGGTGCTCTACAACCTCGTGCAGATCGGGGAGACGGTCGTGCTGGCCCGGATGGGGATGACGCCGGGCGAGGGCACCTGAGACGGGGGCCGTCCGTCCTCCCACCTCAACGTATAGCGCCCCCCGGGGCTTGCGGCAAGGCCCGGGTCGGGGCCCACACTCGCCCGCCGTGACCCCCCTGAGCACCACCGTGTTCGCCCTCCCCGACGACCTCGCCGCCAAGGCGGACCCGGCGCTGGTCGCCGACGACGCCGCGCACCTCGCCGCCGTCGCGGCGAGCCTCGAGCGGACCGTCGCCGAGCTGGGCGACCGCCTCGACGCCGAGCGCCGGTCCCCCGGCGGCCACGGCCAGGCGGCGCTGGACCGGGACCTGGAGGTGCACCGGCTCACCTCCCGGCTGCGGACCCTGCGCCGCTTCGGCCTGGACCTGTGCCTCGGGCGCACGGTGCCCGCGGACGGCGGCGAGCCGGTCTACGTCGGGCGGCTCGGCCTCACCGACGGCGCGGGCCGCCGGCTGCTGGTCGACTGGCGTTCCCCGGCCGCCGCGCCGTTCTTCGGCGCCACCCACGCCGACCCGATGGGGCTGGCCAGCCGCCGCCGGTACCGCTGGACCCGCGGCCGGATCACCGACTACTGGGACGAGGTGTTCACCCCCGACGGGCTCCGGGGGCACGCCGCGCTCGACGACCAGTCCGCGTTCATCGCCAGCCTCGGCAGCGACCGGTCGGACCGCATGCGGGACGTGCTCGCCACCATCCAGGCCGACCAGGACGCGATCATCCGCGCGGGCTCCCGCGGCGCGCTCGTCGTCGACGGCGGCCCGGGGACGGGCAAGACCGTCGTCGCCCTGCACCGCACCGCCTACCTCCTCTACTCCGACCCGCGCCTCGGGCACCACCGGGGCGGCGTGCTGTTCGTCGGCCCGCACCAGCCCTACCTGGCCTACGTCTCCGACGTCCTGCCCGGCCTCGGCGAGGAGGGCGTGCGGACCTGCACGCTGCGGGACCTGGTGCCCGAGGGGGCGACGGCCGGGGTCGAGGCCGACCCGCACGTGGCCGGGCTGAAGGCGTCCGCGCGGATGGCCGAGGTGGTCGAGGCGGCGGTGCGCTTCCACGAGGAGCCGCCGTCCCGCGGGACGACGGTCACGACCCCGTGGGCCGACGTGTGGCTGGGCCCCGACGACTGGGCCGAGGCGTTCGAGGCGCCCGACCCCGGCACACCGCACAACGAGGCGCGCGGGCAGGCGTGGGAGGCGCTGGTCTCCATCGTCGTGGACGCGCACGACGACGAGGACGCCGAGCCGGACGAGGTGCGGCGGGCGGTGCGGCGGGACGGCGACCTGCGTGCGGCGTTCGACCGCGCCTGGCCGCTGCTGGAGGCCGCCGACGTCGTCGGGGACCTGTGGTCGGTGCCGGCCTACCTGCGCCGGTGCGCGCCCTGGCTCGCTGCCGACGACGTCCGGGCGCTGCAGCGCGCGGACCCGCGGGCGTGGACGGTGTCGGACCTGCCGCTGCTCGACGCGGCGCGGCAGCGGATCGGCGACCCGGAGGTGGAGCGGCGGCGGCGCCGGCACGACGCGGTCGTCGCGGCCGAGCGCGAGCGGATGGCCGGCGTCGTCGACGAGCTGATCGCGGCCGACGACTCCGAGCTGCTGCTGATGACCTCCCTGCGCCACCAGGACCTCCGCGACGCCCTGGTCGACGAGGCCGCGCTGCCCCAGGCCGACCCGGACGTGCTCGCCGGCCCGTTCGCGCACGTCGTCGTCGACGAGGCGCAGGAGCTGACCGACGCGGAGTGGCAGGTGCTGCTGCGCCGCTGCCCGTCCCGCAGCCTCACCGTCGTCGGGGACCGCGCGCAGGCCCGGCACGGGTTCCCGGAGTCATGGGAGGAGCGGCTCGGGCGGGTCGGCCTCCCCGACGTGCGGCTGGCCTCGCTGACCGTCAACTACCGCACGCCGGAGGAGGTCATGGCCGAGGCCGCACCGGTCATCCGGGCCGCGGTCCCGGACGCCAACGTGCCGACGTCGGTCCGCAGCACCGGCGTCCCCGTCACGCACGGGTCCGCCGCGGACCTGCGGGCGGTCGTGGACGGCTGGCTGGCCGCGCACGCCGAGGGCGTCGCGTGCGTCATCGGCGACCCGGCGTTCCCGGCGACGTCGCGCGTGCGGTCGCTGACGCCGGTGCTGGCGAAGGGGCTCGAGTTCGACCTGGTCGTCCTCGTCGACCCCGACCGGTTCGGCGAGGGGATCGAGGGAGCGGTCGACCGGTACGTCGCGATGACCCGGGCGACGCAGCGGCTCGTCGTCCTCACGAGCCGCTGACGGCGGGGGGGGGGGGGGGGGGGGGGGGGGGGGGCGGGCCGGGGGGGGGGGGGGGGGGGGGGGGGGGGGGGGGGGGGGGGGGGGGGGGGGGGGGGGGGGGGGGTTGGGGGGGGCGCGGGCCCCGCGGGACGGGGCCCGCGCCACGGGTCAGCGGAGGGTGGCGGTGTCGATGACGAACCGGTAGCGGACGTCGGAGGCGAGCACCCGCTCGTAGGCCTCGTTGACCCGCTCGGCGGGGATGACCTCGACCTCGGCGCCGATCCCGTGCTCGCCGCAGAAGTCGAGCATCTCCTGGGTCTCGGCGATGCCGCCGATCATCGAGCCGGCGTAGGTGCGCCGGCCGCCGATCAGCGACATGGCGTGCAGGCTCAGCGGCTCGGCGGGCGCCCCGACGTTGACCAGCGCGCCGTCCACGGCCAGCAGCGACAGGTGGGCGTCGAGGTCGATCGGCGCGCTCACCGTGTTCACGATCAGGTCGAACCGGCCGGCCAGCCGCGCGAACGTGTCCGGGTCGCTGGTGGCGGCGTAGTGGGTGGCGCCGAGCCGCAGGCCGTCCTCCTGCTTCTTCAGCGACTGGGACAGCACCGTGACCTCGGCGCCCATCGCGGCGGCGAGCTTGACGGCCACGTGGCCCAGCCCGCCGAGACCGACGACGGCGACCCGCCGGCCCGGCCCGGCGCCCCAGCGGCGCAGCGGCGAGTACGTGGTGATGCCGGCGCACAGCAGCGGCGCGGCCGCCGCGGGGTCGATGCCGTCGGGCACCCGCAGGACGAACCCGGCGTCGACGACCACGTGGGTGGAGTAGCCGCCCTGGGTGGTGGTGCCGTCCCGGTCGGTGCCGGCGTAGGTGGGCACCATGCCGGCCAGGCAGTACTGCTCGTCGCCGTTGCGGCAGTTCGCGCACTCGCCGCAGCTGTCGACCATGCAGCCGACGCCGACGCGGTCGCCGACCCGGTGGGTGGTGACGTCGGCGCCGACCTCGGCGACGACGCCGACGATCTCGTGGCCGGGGACGACGGGGAAGGGCTGCGGGCCCCAGTCGCCGTTGACGGTGTGGATGTCGGAGTGGCAGATGCCGGCGTACTCGATGGCGATGAGGACGTCGTCCGGGCCGACGTCGCGGCGCTCGATGGTCGTGGGGGCCAGGGGCCGGCCGGCGGCCGGGGTGGCGTAGGCGGTGACGCGCATGAGGGTGCTCTCCGTTCTGGGGGCCGTCGGTCGACGGCGGGGCGGCGGCGTGCTCCTCGTCGGTGACGGGGGTCAGCCAGTGGACGGCGGCGTGCTGGTCGTCGGCCTCAGGGGCGCAGCAGCGCCTTGATGGCGCGGCGCTCGTCCATGGCGCGGTAGCCCTCGGCGGCCTGCTCCAGCGGGAGCTCGAGGTCGAAGACCCTCCCGGGGTCGATGGTGCGGCTGCAGATCAGGTCGATCAGCTCGGGCAGGAACCGGCGCACCGGGGCGGGGCCGCCGTGCAGGTGGACGCCGGAGAAGAACAGCTCCTCGCCGGGCAGCGAGACGTCGTGGCTGACGCCGACGTAGCCGACGTGGCCGCCGGCGCGGGTGGCGCGGATCGCCTGCACCATCGACTCCTGGGTGCCCACGGCCTCGATCACCGAGTGCGCGCCCAGGCCGCCGGTGAGCTCCTCCAGCTCCGCCACGCCCTCGTCGCCGCGGGAGGTGACGACGTCGGTGGCGCCGAACTCGCGGGCCAGCCGCTGCCGGTCCTCGTGCCGGCTGAAGACGACGACCCGCTCGGCGCCGAGCTGCCGGGCGGCCAGGACGCCGAGCAGGCCGACCGCGCCGTCGCCGACGACGGCGACCGTCCTGCCGGGGCCGGCCTCGGCGGCGACGGCGGCGAACCAGCCGGTGCCCAGCACGTCGGAGGCGGCGAGCAGGCCGGGGACCAGGTCGTCCGACGGCAGGTCGGGGGTGGCGACGAGGGTGCCGTCGGCCAGCGGGATCCGCGCGTACTGCGCCTGCGCGCCGGTCGGGGCGCCGGGCTGCCGGTTGACGCAGTGCGTCTGGTAGCCGGCGCGGCAGATCTCGCAGGTGTTGTCGGAGGCGAAGAAGGAGCCGACGACGAACTGCCCGGGCCGGACGGTGCGGACCTCGCTGCCGACCTCCTCGACGACGCCGACGTACTCGTGCCCCATCGGCGACGGGCCGGCCACCGCCTCGATGCCGCGGTAGGGCCACAGGTCCGAGCCGCACACGCAGGCGGCGGCGAGCCGGATGACGGCGTCGGTGGGCTGCTCGATCCGCGGGTCCGGGCGGTCCTCGACGCGGACGTCGCCGGGGGCGTACAGGACGGCTCCTCGCACGGTGCTGCTCCTCGTGGGTCGTTCGGGGTGTGCACCCCACGGAACCCCCTCCGGCGCACGCGCGGGGGGTCGGCCTTGTGGGGGTACTGGCACGACCCCCCTGGCCCGGCGGGCCGCCGTACCGTCGGACGAGTGGACAACCGCGCCGACATCCGCGACTTCCTGGTCAGCCGGCGCGCCCGGATCAGTCCGGAGCGGGCCGGGCTGCTGCCCGGCGGCGGACGCCGGAGGGTGCCCGGGCTGCGCCGCGAGGAGGTCGCCGTCCTCGCCGGGGTGAGCACCGACTGGTACACCCGGCTGGAGAAGGGCCACATCGCCGGCGTCTCCGAGGACGTGCTCGAGGCCGTCGCCCGGGCGCTGCGGCTCGACGAGGCCGAGCGCACCCACCTGTTCAACCTGGCCCGCGCCGCCACCCGCCCGGCCCGCACGCCGCAGCGTCGCGGCAGGGCGCGGATACAGCCGCGGGTGCAGTGGATGCTCGACTCGATGACGGGCTCGGCCGCCCTCGTCGCCAACGGCCGCCTGGACGTCCTGGCGACCAACGCCCTCGGCCGGGCGCTGCACTCACCGCTGTTCGACGGTCCGCGGCGGCCGGCGAACTTCGCCCGCTTCCAGTTCCTCGACCCGGGTGCGCGCGACTACTACGCCGACTGGGAGCTCGCCGCCAACACCACCGTCGCGCTGCTGCGCGGGGAGGCCGGCCGCCGCCCGCACGACGCGCAGCTGCGCGAGCTGGTCGGGGAGCTGTCCACGGTCAGCGAGGAGTTCCGGGTCCGCTGGGCGGCGCACGACGTCCGCATCCACCACAACGGCGCCAAGCGGTTCCACCACCCCGTCGTCGGCACGCTCGACCTGGGCTACCACACGTTCGACCTGCCGGCCGAGGACTCCGCGGACCTGCGCATGACGATCTACACCGCCGAGCCCGGCACGCCGTCGGAGGACGCCCTCAGGCTGCTCGCCAGCTGGGCCGCGACCGCGGGACAGGAGCAGCCCGGCGCGGCGGCCGACCGCGTCTGACCCGGCGGGTGTCGTCCGGTCGGCCGGCCGGACTGCCGATGCGGGTGGCGTGGACACCGAGCAGCGCACCGTCCTGGTCACCGGGTGCTCCTCCGGGCTCGGCCTGGAGACCGCCGTCGAGCTGGCCCGCCGCGGCCGGCACGTCGTCGCCTCGATGCGCGACCCGGGCCGACGGGCGGCGCTCGACGCCCGCACCCGCGAGGCGGGGCTGGAGCCGCTCGACGTCGTCCAGCTGGACGTGACCGACGCGGAGTCCTCCCGGCGGGCGGTGGAGGAGACCCTCGGCCTCACCGGTGGCCGGCTCGACGCGCTGGTGAACAACGCCGGCACCGCGAGCGGGGGCGCGTTCGAGGACACCGACGAGGACGAGTGGCGCCGGGTCCTCGACACCAACCTGCTCGGCGCCCTGCGGCTCACCCAGCTCGTGCTGCCGGTCATGCGGCGGCAGCGGTCCGGGCGGCTGGTCCTCGTCTCCAGCGACTCCGCCCGCTACGGCAACCCCGGGCTGTCGCTGTACTGCGCGTCGAAGTGGGCGCTCGAGGGCTGGGCGGAGTCCCTGGCCTACGAGGTCGAGCCGTTCGGCGTCCGGGTGGTGCTGGTCGAGCCGGGCAACTACGACACCGCGATCTGGGCGACGACGCCCCGTGTCACCCCGCCCGGCAGCCCCTACACCGGCCTGCTGCGGACCGTGGAGCGGTTCGTCGAGGAGGAGCACCTCCCCCGCTCGCGCGACCCGCGCGAGGTGGCCCGCGCCGTCGCCCGCGCCCTGGACGCGGACCGCCCGCGGTTCCGGGTGACCGTCGGGCCGGACGCGAAGCTGGCCGCGGTGTTGGACAAGGTGCCGTACCGGGTGGCGGCCGCCGCCGTCCGCCGGGTCACCGGCCTGCACCGCTGGAAGCCCTGAGCTCCGCGGGTGGGTCCGCCGCCCGCGGCGCAGGCTGATCCCGTGCGACGCCCCCTGCTGACCGCCTCGACCGCCGTCGGGCTGACCGCCCTGGTCGGCTCGGCCGGGACCGACGTCGGCTCGTCCTGGTACCGCGGGCTCGACACGCCGCGCTGGCAGCCACCCGGCCCGGTGTTCGGGATCGCGTGGACGGCGCTGTACGCGCTGCTGGCGTTCGCCGGCGGACGCCTCCTGGAGCGGGGCGACCCGGCGGACGCCCGGGCCCTCGCGGGCAACCTCGTGCTGAACGCGGGCTGGACGTGGGCCTTCTTCCGCGCCCACCGGCCCCCGCTGGCGGCGGCGGAGGCGGCGCTGCTGGCGGCGTCGACGGGCGACCTCACCCGGCGCGCCGGCCGGGTGGACCGCGCCGCCGGCCGGGCCCTGCTCCCCTACGCGGCGTGGACGGCGTTCGCGACGGTGCTCAGCGCCGAGATCGCCCGCCGCAACCGCCGCTGACCGGTCTCATCCGCCCGCGGCCTCGGCGGCGACGTCCACGAGGGCGTCGAGCACGCGGCGCACGACCAGCCGCTCGGCGGTGTCCGGCCGCAGCAGCGCGTCGACCTGCCGTCCGGCCCGCACCCCCGCCAGCGGCAGCAGCCGCACGCCGGGGTGGCCGCCGCGGGTGAACCGCGGCAGCAGCGAGATCCCGTGACCGGCGGCCACCAGCGCCTCGACGACGGAGAAGTCGTTGATCCGGTGGGTGATCCGCGGCGCGGTGCCCGACCCCGCGGCGACGGCGGCCAGCACGGTGGCGACCGGGAAGCCCTCGCGGACGGCGATCCAGTCCTCGCCCACCAGGTCCCCGGGCCGCACCCGCGACCGGCCTGCCAGCGGGTGGTCGCGGGGCACGGCGACGTCGAGCGGCTCGCGCAGCAGCGGGACGACGCGCAGCCCCGGGGCGGGCCACTGCGTGCCGTCGGGCCGGTGGGCGACGACGACGTCGACCCGGTCGGTGAGCGCGGGGAACTCGTCGAGCGCGACGTCCTCGTCCGAGCACTCGACGGTGATCCCGCCGAGCTCGCGCACCCGGGTCAGCAGCGGCGGCAGCAGCAGCTGGGCACCGCTCTGGAACGCCGACACCCGCACGGTGCCCTCGGGACGCTCGAGGAAGGCGGCGCAGGCGGCCCGCGCCCGCTCGACGGCGACCGCGACGTCGACCGCCGCCTCGGCCAGCGCCTCCCCCGCCGCGGTCAGCCGCAGCCCGCGTCCGATCCGCTCGGTGAGCGGCACCCCGGCCTCCCGCGAGAGCGCGGCCAGCTGCTGGGACACCGCCGACGGCGTCAGGTGCAGGACGGCGGCCGCGGCGGTGACGCCGCCCTGCGTCCGCACCGCGCGGAGGGTCTGCAGCGCGCGGACGTCCATGCAGCGACGCTACATCGTCGTGTCACGAGTTCTCGCTGGTGCTGGAAGGTTGCAGGGCGCACGCTCGACGGCGTGCCGACCCGCGACCGCCTGCTCGCCCTCCTCGTGGCCGTCGTCTGGGGACTGAACTTCCCGGCGATCCACCTGTCGCTCGAGCAGTTCCCGCCGTTCTTCCTCGTCGCGCTGCGGTTCGCGCTGGTCGCCGTCCCGACGGTGCTGCTCGTGCCGCGGCCCGGCGTCCCGTGGCGGTGGGTGCTCGGGTACGGCACCGGCTTCGGCGTCCTGCAGTTCGTCTTCCTCTACGTCGCGATGGACACCGGCATGCCGACCGGCCTCGCCTCGCTGGTGCTGCAGTCCTCGGCGCCGTTCACGGTCGTGCTGGCCGGGCTGCTGCTCCGTGAGCGGCTGACGGGGCGGCAGGCGGCCGGGGTCGCGCTCGCCGTCGTCGGCCTGGCCGGCATCGCCGTCCACCGGGCCGGGTTGGACGGCGGCGCCACGCTGCTGCCGGTGCTGCTGACGCTGTGCGGCGGGCTCGGCTGGGCGCTGGGCAACCTGTGCAACCGGCAGGCGCGCCCGGCCCGCCCGTTCCGGCTGATGCTCTGGATGACCGTCGTGCCGCCGCTGCCGATGCTCGCGCTGTCGCTGGCGACCGAGGGCCCGGCCCGCATCGGCGCGTCGCTGACGACGCTCGGGACGACGACGGGGCTGCTCGCGCTGGCCGGCCTGCTGTTCACCGTCGTGGTCGCCACGCTGCTCGGCTCCGGCATCTGGACGGCGCTGATGAGCCGGCACCCCTCGGGCACCGTGGCCCCGTTCTCGATGCTGGTGCCCGTCGTCGGGATGGGCTCGGCGTGGCTGTTCTTCGGCGAGCGGTCGCCGCTGGTCGAGCTGGCCTGCGGCGCCCTCGTCGTGGCCGGCGTCCTGTTCGGCAGCCGGCCGCCCCGGACCCGGCCGGCACCTCGCGTCCTGGAGCACTCCACCGCCTGACCGGACCAGCCCTGCACCGCGCTCCGGGACCGACCTCGACCTGCCGCCGTGCCGAACGCCCGGTCCCGGCCCTCTCCCGGGGGGTTCCCGCGACACACGGGTGAACAGCACCGGCATTCGTGGACGTACGGAACGGCCCGGGTCAGGATTGAGGGCGCAGTGACAGCTCAGGGGGAAGCGTCCATGGACAAGAGGCGACGCGGGGTCCGATCCGCCCGGTTGATCCCGGGGCTCGGCGCCAGCGCGTGCGCGCTCGGGATGGCGGCCGCGCTGGCCGCGGTCTCTGGGCCGCCGGTCGCGGGTGCGGTCGGAGCGGACACGACGTCGGCCGACGCCGAGGCCCGGCGGGGCGGTTCGGGCGACGACGGCCTGCCCGAGGGCGGCCCGCTGGTGATGCCGAGCATCGGCGTCACCGCGCCCGGGTTCGAGGACGGCTGGGCCCCCGCGGCCGCCACCCGGGCCACCCCGGACGACGACGCCGACGACTCCTCTCCCGGCACCCTCCCCCGGAACTCGTTCCCGCGCGGGTCCAGCGACGACCGGTCCCTGCCGACGGAGGTCCCGTTCGATCCCGCGCCCCTCGACCCCGAGCCCGCTGTCCCGGCCCCTGCCACTCCGGCGCCCCGAGCGCCCGCCCCGGCCGCCCCGGCTCCCGTGGCTCCCGCGGTCGAGGCGCCGGCGGACCGGCCGGCTCCGGTCGAGCAACCGCCCGCCGAGCAGCCTCCCGCCGATCAGCCTCCCGCCGAGCAGCCTCCCGCCGATCAGCCTCCCGCACCGGCGGACCCCGCGCCGCCGGCACCGGAGCCGGGCGAGGAGCCACCCGCGGACCAGCCGCCGGTCGAGCAGCCGCCGGCCGAGCAGCCCCCGGTCGAGCAGCCCCCGGTCGAGCAGCCGGTCGAGGAACCGCCCGCCGAGGACCCGCCCGCCGAACAGCCGCCGGTCGACGAGCCGCCCGCTGACCAGCCGCCCGCCGACGAGCCGTCGTGCGGGGACACCGGGACCACACCGGACCCGGCCACCGACCCGACGGCCGCCCCGACCACGGACCCGACGACGGATCCGGCGGCGGCCCCGGCCACCGACCCGGCCACCGACCCGGACGCCACCACGCCCGGGTGCCCGCCGGTCCCGGCCTGCCCCGAGCCGCCTGCCGACCCGTCCACCGCGGAGTCCCCCGAGCCCCCGGCGCCGGAGGGGTGCACCGCGGCGGAGTCCCCCGCCGGCGAGCCCGCCCCGGCTCCCTGAGCCGGGCGCGGACCGCTCAGTCCAGGTCCCGGACGTACCAGACCTCGCGCAGCCGCCGGCCTGCCCACTCGCGCTCGAGCACCTCGCCCGTCGGCCGCCACCCGGCCCGCTCGTAGAAGGCGCGCGGGCCGGCGTTGCGCTCCTCGGTGCGCAGCCGGGCGCGGTCCCACCCGGCCGTCCGCAGCAGGTCCAGCACGGCCGCCAGCAGCGCCCGCCCGGTGCCCCTGCCCTGCTCGGCGGGGTCCACGTAGAGCAGCGCGACCTCACCGGTCGCGACGTCGGCCCGCCCGAACCCGACGACGACGCCGTCCCGCTCGGCCACGAGGAACCCGTCCGCGGCCACCCGCTCCCGCCAGAGGGGCACGTCCGGCTCGGCCAGGACGTCGCCGAGGAACGCCGACCACGCCGCCCGCCCGGCCCGCGCGTGCACCCCCGCGACGGCGGCGGCGTCCGCGGGACCCGCCGGCCGGACCACCACCTCGCCCACGGCCGCAGTCTGACCCCGCCGGGCGGCGCGCTGGGGCACAGCCGAGGATGGGGCGTGCCCATCGACGCCACCACCAGCTACACCGCCGCCCCCGACCGCGTGTTCGCCGAGCTCACCGACGAGGTCTTCCTGCGCGAGGTCGCCCAGGCCCTGGACGCCGAGGTGCACGAGGTCTCGAGCGAGGCGAACGGGGCGGGCACCACCACCCGGGTGCGGCTGGCGGCGCCGACGACGGGCATCCCGCCGGTCTTCGCCCGCTTCGTGGGCAGGACGGTCCCGGTCACCGAGACCACCACCTGGCGGCCCGACGGCGACGGCGGCTACCGCGGCGCCCTCGACCTGCGCGCCGAGATCATGGGCCGCGAGGCGCGGGTCACCTGCGAGCGCCGGCTGACCCCCGCGGCCGGCGGCGGCACCCGCGCCACCGTGACCGGCGACGCCAGGGTCGACGCCCCGTTCATCGGGCGCCAGGCCGAGGGCGCGGTCCGCGACCTGGTCACCCAGGTCGTGCTGCGGCGCGAGCACGAGGTGCTGCAGCGCCGCCTCGGGGAGAGCTGAGCTCAGGGCGCGTCCGAGCCCCAGCGCGCCACGTCGCCGCCGGCGCCGTCGACGAGCACGTACTCCGCGGCACCGGGCGGGTCCTCCGCGCGGTGGCGGGCGACGACGTCGACGGCCTCGGTCTCGGCGGCGGTCGCGTCGGCGGCGTCCCACTCGTGCAGGACGGCGCCGTCACCGGTGGTCAGGCGGAACTGCGGCATGGCCGGACGGTAGCCGCGGGCGCCGCCCACTGCCCGCTCACGCCAGTCCGGCCAGGGCGCGGACCAGCACGTCGCGGGTGTCCGCGGGGTCGACGACGTCGTCCACCTCGAACGCCGACGCCACGTTGAGCGCCCTGCCCTGCGCGTAGGACGCCGCGACCAGCTCGGCGAACCGGGCGTCGCGGTCCCCGGGCGGCAGCGCCGCCAGCTCGCGCCGGTACCCGAGCCGCACCGCCCCCTCCAGGCTCATCGGCCCGAACTCGCCGGTCGGCCAGGCCAGCGTGAGCAGCGGGACCTGCAGGTCGCCGCCGAGCATCGCCATCGCGCCCAGCCCGTACGCCTTGCGCAGCACCACCGCCAGCAGCGGGACGCGGAGCTGCGCCCCGGCCACGTACAGCCCGCCGAAGCGGCGCACGGTGCCGGTGCGCTCGGACTCCGGGCCGACCATGAACCCGGGGGTGTCCACCAGCGACACCACCGGCAGCCCGGCCGAGGAGCACAGCCGCAGGAACGCCGCGGCCTTGTCCGCCGACTCGCCGTCGATCGCCCCGCCGAGGTGCCGCGGGTCGTTGGCCACGAACCCCACCGGCCGCCCGTCCAGGCGGGCCAGCGCGGTGACGATCCCGCGCCCGAACGACGGCCGCAGCTCCAGCACGCTGCCGTCGTCGGCGAGCGTGGCGACCACCGGGCGCACGTCGTAGCTGCGCACCCGGTTGGCCGGCAGGGCCGTCCGCAGCGGCCGCTGGTCGGCGGCCTCCCCCGGCACGACCCGCCCGGTCAGCAGCCCGACCGCCTGCCGCGCGGCGGCCACGGCCGCGGCGTCGTCGGGCACCACGACGTCGACCACGCCGTTCGCCGCCTGCACCGCCGTCGGTCCGACGTCCTCCGGCGCGACGACGCCCAGCCCGCCGGCCTCGATCATCGCCGGGCCGCCCATCCCGATGCTGCTGTCCGCGGTGGCGATGACGACGTCGCAGCAGCCGACCAGCGCGGCGTTGCCGGCGAAGCAGTACCCCGAGACGACGGCGACCGTGGGCACCCGCCCGGCCAGCCGCGCCATCGTGGTGAAGGTCGGGACGTCGAGCCGGGAGAAGCCACCGCCGTCGGTGTCGCCGGGTCGTCCGCCGCCGCCCTCGGCGACCAGCACGACGGGCAGGCCGCGCTCGGTGGCGACCTCGAGCAGCCGGTCGGTCTTGCGGTGGTTGGTGCGGCCCTGGGTGCCGGCCAGCACGGTGTAGTCGTAGACGAGGACCGCGCACGGCGTGCCGCCGACCTCGCCGATGCCGGTGACCATGCCGTCGGCCGGCGTCCGCGCGACCAGCTCCGCCAGCGTCCGCCGCGCCCGCTGGGCGGCGATGCCGAGCTGGCCGTACTCGACGAAGGTGCCCTCGTCGACCAGCGCCGCCACCGTCTCCCGCGCGGTCATCCGCCCCGCCTCGTGGCGGCGGGCGACCGCCTCGGGCCGGGCGTCGTCGAGGGTGGCGGCGCGCCGCTCGTGCAGCTCGGCCAGCTCGGGGCGGACGGCGTCCGGGTCCTCCCCGCCCGGCCCGCCCCCGGCGTCGCCGGCCTCGCCGGGGACGACCCCGCCGAGCACGGTCCCCGCCGTGACGACGTCGCCGACCCGCACGGCCAGCCCGGTGACCACGCCGGCGGCCGGCGCGGGCACGACGTGCTCCATCTTCATCGCCTCGAGCACCAGCAGCGTCGCCCCGGCGGCGACGGCGTCGCCGTCGGCGGCGGCCACCTCGACCACCGCGCCCGACAGCGGCGCGGTCACCGGGAGCACGCCGTCGACGGCCGCCGCGACCTCGGCCGGGCGGTCGGGCACCAGCCCGGCCAGGCGCGCGTCGACGAGGTCGGTGGTGGCGCGGCCGCCGGCCACCTCGGGGAGGTCCAGCAGTGCCGCGAGCAGGTCCGCGTTCACCGGCACCCCGGCGACGTCGAGCTCGGCCAGCGCGCGGCGGCAGCCGGCCAGCGCCCGCGGCAGGTCGCGGTCGGCGACGACCACCTTGGCCAGCAGCGAGTCGTAGCGCGGGCCGACCTCGTCGCCGGCGACCACGCCGGTGTCGACCCGCACGCCGCGCCCGGTCGGCGGCACGAACCGCTCCAGCCGGCCGGCGCCGGGGTGCACGGTGCCGTCGGGCAGCAGCGTCTCGGCGTTGACCCGCGCCTGCACGGCGGCCCCGCGGGACGGCGGCGGCGCGGACAGCCCGAGGTCCGCCAGCGTCGCGCCCTCGGCCAGCCGGATGCCGACCTCGACCAGGTCCAGCCCGGTGACCTCCTCGGTCACGGTGTGCTCGACCTGCAGCCGCGGGTTGACCTCGAGGAAGGCCACCTCGTCGCCGCGGACCTCGTCGTGGCGGACCAGGAACTCCACGGTGGCCAGCCCGCGGTAGGCCAGCGACCCGCACAGCGCGGTGGCGTACCCGGCCAGCCGGGCGCGCAGGCCGTCGTCGAGGCCGGGCGCGGGCGCGACCTCGACCAGCTTCTGCCGCCGCCGCTGCAGCGAGCAGTCGCGGTCGCCGAGGGCCACCACGGCCGTGCCGTCGCCGGCCACCTGCACCTCGACGTGCCGGGCGCCGGTCAGCAGCCGCTCGACGTACACCGCGCCGTCGCCGAACGCCGCCCGCGCCTCCGAGCGGGCCCGCTCCAGCGCGGCGGGCAGGTCCGCGGGGTCGCGCACCGGGCGCATCCCGCGGCCGCCGCCCCCGGCCACCGCCTTGACCATCCCCGCGCCGCCGTCGCCCAGGCCGGCGAGGAAGGCGGTCGCGGCGGCGAGGTCGGTGTCGCCGTCGGTGGCGGCGAGCACCGGCAGGCCCAGCTCGCCGGCGCGGGCGCGGGCGGCGGTCTTGTCGCCGAGCAGGGCGAGCGCGGCGGCGTCCGGGCCGACGAACGCGATCCCGGCGTCCGCGCAGGCGCGGGCCAGGTCGGGGCTCTCGGCGAGGAAGCCCCAGCCCGGGTGCAGCCCGTCGGCGCCGGCGCGGACGGCGGCCCCGACGACGGCGCCGACGTCCAGGTACGCCGCCGGTCCGGTCCCGGGCAGCCGGACGACCTCGTCGGCGCGGCGGGCGTGCAGGCTCCCGGCGTCGTCCTCCGGCGCGACGGCGACGGTGGACAGGCCCAGGGCGGCGGCGCTGCGGAACACCCGGACGGCGACCTCGCCGCGGTTGGCCACCAGCAGGCGGGTGATGCTCATCGGCGCCGGAGTCTAGGTGGCGCCGGTCACGCCGCGACGCCGTCCCGGGGAGCGGACCGCGCCGTCGGCGGGCAGGCTGCGGTCATGACGACGCCTGAGCCGGACCAGCCGCAGCCGCGCGACATCGCCCTCGAGATGGAGGACGCGGAGACCGAGGCCTCCCTGGAGGCGCAGAGCGACCCGGAGCCGGCGCAGGACGGGACCGACTGAGGGCGGGACGCCGGCTCCTCCACCGGCGTACCGTCCGCCCATGTCCGCCGACACGGGTGCAGGGCGGCTGGTCGCCGGCCGCTACGCGGTCACCGGGATGCTCGGCCGCGGCGGGATGGGCGTGGTCTGGAGCGCGACCGACCAGGTGCTGGGCCGGCCCGTGGCGCTCAAGGAGGTGACCTTCCCGGCCCACCTCGGCGACGACGAGCGCGCGGCGCTGCGCGACCGCACGCTGCGGGAGGCCCGGGCGGCGGCGCGGCTGGTGCACCCGTGCGTGACCACGCTCTACGACGTCGTCGAGGAGGACGGCCGGCCCTGGCTGGTCATGGAGCTCGTCGACTCCCGGAGCCTGCAGGAGATCGTCGAGCGGCAGGGCCCGCTGCCCTGGCCCACGGTGGCCCGCATCGGCCTCGACGTGCTGGCCGCGCTGGAGGCCGCGCACGCCGCCGGGATCGTGCACCGCGACGTCAAGCCGGCCAACGTGCTCGTCGGCCGCGACTGCGCGGCGCACCTCACCGACTTCGGCATCGCGGTCGCCACGGGCGGGCCGTCGATCACCACGTCCGGGGCGATCATCGGCTCACCGTCCTACATGGCGCCGGAGCGGGCGCGGGGCGAGGAGCCCGGCCCGGCGGTGGACCTGTGGTCGCTGGGCGCCACGCTCTACACCGCCGTCGAGGGCCGGCGGGCCTTCGACCGGCCCGAGTCGATGGCCACGCTGCTGGCCGTCGTCTCCGAGGACCCCGCGCCGGCCGAGCGGGCCGGCCCGCTGGCGCCGGTGCTCGAGGGGCTGCTGACCAAGGACCCCGCGCGGCGCTGGGACGTCGCGCGGACGCGCGCCGCCCTGCAGGCCCTGGCCGAGCGGGCCGGGCCGGCCGCGGCGCCGGCGTGGACCCCCGCCGCCGAGGACCCCGACACCCGCCACGACGGCCCGCGCCTCGCCCCCGGGGACCGGGTCGAGCGCTTCGACCTCGAGGACCTGCGCGGGCTGGCCGCGGTGCTCGGCACCGTCGCCCGCGACGCCCGGGACCAGGCGCGGTACCTCGCCGACCGGCACCGCGAGCGGCGCGCCGAGCGGCACGCCCGGGCCGCCGCTCCCCCGCCGGCACCACCCCCGCCCCCGCCGCGGCCGGCGCGGCGGCGGCGGTTCCGGCGCCGCTGGGTCGTCGTGCCGGTGCTGATCGCGCTGCTCGCCGTGCTGGCCGCCGTCGGCGGGGTGCTGGCGCTACTGGCCGCCGCGGTCGGCGTGTGGTGAGCGGTCCAGCCGCGTGACGTCCAGCCGCTGCGCCGCCACGTAGTACAGCGTCGCGCCCTGCGGGACCGGGGTGTCCCAGGCGGGGCTGACCCGCAGGTCCTCGGCGGTCCGCAGCGCCAGCACGGTGGCGCCGTGGTCGCGGCCGAGGGCGGTCTGCCACTCGCCGAACGTCCGCGGCCGCGCCCCGGCCGGCACGCGCAGCGAGTAGGTGTTGCCGTGCCCGCCCGCCGTCATGAGCTCGTTGTAGATCTCGGTCAGCCCGGGGTCGGCCGCCTCCTCCGACAGCAGGAAGGGCATGTGCCACTGCACGACCTGCACGCCGGGGTTGACGTAGCGGAGGGTGTCGCGCCGGCCCAGGTCGCGGACCGCGGCGACCATGTGCACCCGCGGGTTGGCGTGGTCGACGGCGACCGCGATGGCCAGGGTCTCGTTGTCGTCGCGGCCGTCGACGACGACCGTGCGGGCGCGGGCCACGCCGGCGCGGTCCATGACGTCGGCGTGCGTGAGGTCGCCGCGGACGAAGGAGACCGCCGCCTCCTCGGGCATGGGGTTCACCGTCACGTCGTCGTGGGCGCACAGCGCGATGCGGGTGCCCGGCTCGACGGTCAGCTCGGTGACGATCCGCTCGGTCCGCCCGGGGGTGTAGCCCAGCACGACGACGTGGTCCCGGAGGTCCAGGCCGACCACTCCTCTCAGTCGCCTGCCCCACGCGGTCTGCAGGGCGGTGGCCAGCTCGGTGAACAGCAGGGTCAGCGTGACGATCCCGCCGACGACGACGTAGGCGCCGACGACCCGGCCACCGACCGACGACGGGTACAGGTCGCCGTAGCCGACGGTCGCGGCGGTGATGACGAAGTACCACCAGTAGCTCTCCGGCGCCGCGATGCCGGTCCCGGCCGGCTCGACCAGCGCCATCGCCGCCCAGCTGGTGAGGAACACCAGCAGGATGACCGCCAGCGGCAGGCGCCAGCCCGAGAGCCGGACACGGAGGGCGCGGAGCAGCCGCTGCAGGACGAACACCAACGGGCTGGCTCCCTCGACGGCCGGGCGGACACCGCAACCTACCGTCGGCCGGCGCCGGCAGGCGTCCCCCGCGAGCGGGACGGGTAGCGGCCGCTCATGCGGACCCGTGACCTGCTCACCTACGCCTACTCGCAGATCGGCGAGACCCTGCACGCCGCCGTCGAGGGCCTGTCCCCCGAGCAGCTGGCCGAGCGCGTCGGCCCGGACGCCAACCCGGTCGGCTGGCTGGCCTGGCACCTGCTGCGGGTGCAGGACGACCACCTCGCCGACGTCGCGGGCACCGAGCAGGTGTGGACGGCGCAGGGCTTCGCCGGCCGGTTCGGCCTGCCCGTCGACGACGCCGCCACCGGCTACGGGATGAGCACGGAGGAGGTGGCGTCGGTGCGGGTGCCCTCGGCGGAGCTGCTGCTCGAGTACGCCGACGCCGTCGCCGCCCGCAGTGCGGAGTTCCTCGGCGGGCTCACCGACGACGACCTCGACCGCGTCGTCGACGAGCGGTGGGACCCGCCGGTGACCCTCGGCGTCCGGCTGGTCAGCGTGCTGTCCGACGACCTGCAGCACGTGGGGCAGGCGGCCTACGTGCGGGGGCTGCTCGGCGCCTGACCCAGGACGCGGGCGGCGAGCTCCTCGAGGACGGCCGCGGGCTCGGCGAGGCAGCGGGCGACGTCGGGCTCGGCCTCGGTGAGCGCGTGCGCGGCGGCGAACCCGGCGGCGGCCAGCTCGTCGGGGCCCAGCGCGACCCGGCCGGCCAGCCCCACGCAGGGGACGCCGGCCCGCCGGGCCCGGGCGGCGACCACGGCCGGCGCCTTGCCGCGCAGCGACTGTGCGTCCAGCGACCCCTCGCCGGTCACCGCCAGGTCCGCGCCGGCCAGCGCGTCGTCCAGCCCGACCAGGTCGGCGACCAGCTCGGCGCCCGACCCGACCGAGCAGGTCAGGACGGCGGCCACCCCGGCCGCCGTCCCCCCGGCCGCGCCCATCGCCGGCCGCCCCTCCAGGTCGATCCCGAGGTCGCGGCGGACCACCGCGGCGAACCGCGCCAGCGCCGCGTCGAGCTGCGCGACCTGCTCCGGCGTCGCGCCCTTCTGCGGCCCGTAGACCGCGGCCGCGCCGGACGGGCCGGTGAGCGGGTTGTCGACGTCGGTGGCCACCCGGACCTCCAGGCCGTGCAGCCGCGGGTCGCGGGCGCCGGCGTCGATCCGCGCGAGGTGCGCCAGCCCGGCGCCGCCGGGCGGGACGTCGCGGCCGTCGGCGTCGAGCAGCCGCACGCCGAGCGCCTGCAGCAACCCCGCGCCGGCGTCGGTGGTGGCGCTGCCGCCCAGGCCCAGCACCACCCGCCGGGCGCCGGCGTCGAGCGCGGCGAGCAGCAGCTCCCCCACGCCGCGGGTGGTCGCGGTCGTCGGTGCCGGCTCCGCGAGCAGCCCGAGCCCGGCCGCGGCGGCGAGCTCGACCACCGCCGTCGTCCCGTCGACGGCGAACGTGGCGCGCACCGGCCGGCCGTCGGGGCCGCCGACCGTCGTCGTCACCGGGCGGTACCCGGCGCGCACGGCGGCGGCCACCGTGCCCTCCCCGCCGTCGGCCACCGGGCGGGCGAGCACCTCGGCGTCCGGGTGCACCCGGGCCAGCCCGCGGGCGACGGCGTCGGCGGCCTCGGCCGCGGTCAGCGTGCCCTTGAAGGAGTCCGGGGAGACGACGATCCGCACGCCCGGCAGCATGCCCTGCCCGCGCGTAGCGTCGGGCCGTGCCTGAGACCGCGAGCACCGACTTCTACGCCCTGGAGGAGCTGCTCACCCCCGAGGAGGTCGAGGTCCGCGACCGCGTGCGCGCCTGGTGCGACAAGGAGGTGACGCCGCGGATCAACGACTACTGGGAGCGTGCCGAGTTCCCCTTCGAGCTGGTGCCCGGGTTCGCCGAGCTCGGGATCGCCGGGGGCACGGTGCAGGGCTACGGCTCGCCGGGGATGAGCGCCGTCGCCGCGGGCCTGGTGGCCGCCGAGCTCGCCCGCGCCGACGGCAGCATCGGCACCTTCAACGGCGTGCACAGCTTCCTCGCGATGCAGTCGATCGCGATGCTCGGCTCCGAGGAGCAGAAGGAGCGCTTCCTCCCCGAGATGGCGCGGATGGAGAAGATCGGCGCCTTCGGCCTGACCGAGCCGCGCCACGGCTCGGACGCCGTCGCCCTGGAGACCAGCGCCCGCCGCGACGGCGACGCATTCGTCCTCGACGGGCAGAAGAAGTGGATCGGCAACGGCTCGATCGCCGACTACGTGCTCATCTGGGCGCGCGACGAGGAGGGCGCGGTCGGCGGGTACGTCGTCGAGAAGGGCACGCCCGGCTTCAGCGCGCGGGTCATGACCGGCAAGACGGCGCTGCGGGCGGTGTGGCAGGCCGAGATCAGCCTCGACGGCGTCCGCGTGCCGGCGGAGAACAAGCTGGCCAACTGCCGCTCGTTCAAGGACGTCTCCACGGTCCTCGACCGCACCCGGTACACCGTCGCGTGGCGCGCGCTGGGCGTGGCGACGGCGGCCTACGAGCTGGCGCTGGCGCACTGCCTGCACCGCGAGCAGTTCGGCCAGCCGATCGCGGGCTACCAGCTGGTGCAGGAGAAGCTCGCGACGATGCTCGCCGAGATCACCACCATGCAGCTGATGTGCTGGCGGCTGTCCAGCCTCGCCGACGCCGGCCGGATGACCGCGGCGATGGCGTCGCTGGCCAAGCGGCACTGCTGCGCCACCGCCCGGCGGATCGTGGCCGACGCGCGGGACCTGTTCGGCGGTGACGGGATCCTGCTCGAGCACCACATCGCCCGGCACCACGCCGACATCGAGGCGATCTACACCTTCGAGGGCACCGACCACGTGCAGGCGCTGATCGTGGGCCGGGAGATCACCGGCCTGTCGGCGATCAGCGGCCGGCGGCGCTGACCGCCGCGGTCAGCCGGCTCGGCTGAGGAGGGCCCGCTCCCAGGCCGGCCCGGACAGCCGCCGGCACTCCGGGCAGCCGGTGCGCCCGGCGCCGAGGCGCTCCCACCGCTGGTGGCCCCAGATCTGCACGATCGACCCGCAGAGGGCCAGCTCCACCTCGCCGTCGCGCTCCGCCGCCGGCCGCACCGACGAGACGGCGTGCCACGGGGTGCGCCGGGTGGCCGGAGTGCCCTGGTCCCAGCGGTCCGGACGGGCGAATCCGACCGCCAGGGAGTCCACACGGTGTTGATGCCCTGGACGGTTCCGTATCAAACCGCCCTCCGGGAACCGGCGACGCGCCCGCGCCCGGCACCTCGAGGGCGCCCGCGGCGTTACCGTCGGGGAGTCTGCGGAGCGGAGGAGCGACGACGGTGGAACCTGTCAGCCTGGTCATCGGTGCGGCACTGCTGGCCGCGGGCTTCGTGGCCGGCCGGCTCGGGCGCCGTCGTCCCGCGGGTCCGCCGCCGAACCCGACGCCGGTGTGCGGCTGCGGGCACACCCTGAGCCAGCACGACACCGAGACCAACACCTGCTACGCCGAGCTGCGCCGCGACACCTTCGACCGGCGCGGCCGGTTCGCCGGTCACACCTGGGTGCCGTGTACCTGCCGGCAGTACGTCGGCCCGCGCCCGATCGACGAGGTCTTCGTCCCCCGCATCCTGCCGCCGTCCGACTGAGGCGGGCGCCCGCCGTCGGGACTCGCGCGGACCGGACCGGTGTACCCGCGCGGCCCGTCCGGGCGCCCGCGGTGGGCCGCCGGCGTCCGACGGCCCCCGGTGCCCGGCCCCCCGTCGACTCGATCACGGAGTCGCGGCGGCGACACCCCGGTAGGTGACGGCGTGGCGCCGCCGGAGGTCCGCGATCGCGGGGACGGGTGCCCCGCGGGCATCAGGCGGGCGGGTCCGCGAGGTCGGTGAGCGCGGTGACCAGCGCGGCGACCCGGGCCGGGCCGAGCTCGGTGGTCAGCGCCGCCTCGTGCGCGGACACCAGCGCCTCCAGCCGGTCCAGCCGGGTGCGGCCGCGGGCCGACAGGTGCACCCGCACGCGGCGGCCGTCCCCGGGGTCGGGCAGCCGGTAGGCCAGCGCGGCGTCGACCAGGCCGTCGACCATCCGGGTGGCGGTGGGCGCCGGGACGCACAGCGCCGCGCACAGCTCGCTCATCGTGCGGCCCGGTCCCGAGGCGAGCGCGCGCATCAGCCGGTAGGTCTCCGGCGTCGCGCCGTCCTCGGCGAGCACCGCCCCGACGCCGCGGGCGACCCGCCGCGAGACGACGGCCAGCAGCTCGACCAGCGAGGCGGCGGGCGCGGCGGGCACCGCGGTGCCCGTGGCCTGCTGCTCGACCGCCATGCCCGCACCATACTCAGGAGGTGCCCGGACCGACCGCCCCGATGGAGGCGTGGGAGGCGGCCGTCGTCGACCGGTCCCCCGACGTCGTCCGGATCGGGCTGGCCGTCCCGCTGACCGGGCCGCTGGCGATGACCGCGCCCTCCGCGCTGGACCTGGCCGCGCTCGCCGCCGACGAGGTGACCGAGGCCGGCGGGGTCGGCGGGCGCGCGGTGGAACTGGTCACCGTCGACGCCGGGCGCCGCCCCGCGGAGGTGGCCGCCGACGTCGCCGCCCTGCACGCCGCCGGCGCGGTCGACGTCCTCGTCGGGTTCTCCACCAGCGACGTCTCCCGCGCGGTCGCCGCCGCGCTGGCCGGGCGCGCCGGCTACGTGTTCACGCCGCCGCACGAGGGCGGGCGCGGGTCCCGCGGGGCGCTGCGGATCGGCGCGTCCCCGCCGGCCCAGCACGCCGCCGCGCTCACCTGGCTGGTGCGCCACCGCCGGGCGAGGCGCTGGGTGCTGCTGGGCACCGACTACGTGTGGCCGCAGGCGGTGCACCGCGCCGCGCGGTCGGTGCTGCACGACCTCGGCGCCGAGGTCGCCGGCGAGCTGCTCGTCCCGTTCGGCCCGGCCGACCCCGGCCCGGCGCTGGACCTGGTCCGCCGCACCCGCGCCGACGCCGTCCTGCTCAGCCTGGTCGGCCGCGACCTGGTCGCCTTCAACCGCGCCTTCGCCCGGGCCGGGCTCGACCGCCGCGTCGTCCGGCTGTCCGGCGCGCTCGAGGAGAACGGCCTCTACGCCGTCGGCGGCGACGGCTCCGGCGAGCTCTACGCCTGCATGCCCTCGTTCGCGGCGGCCGACGGCGCCGGCGACGAGGGGCAGCTCGCCCTGCAGGAGCGGCTCGCCGCCCGGGTGGGGCCGAGCGCGCCGGTGGTCTGCGCCTACGCCCGCGGCGTGCACGACGGCGTCCGCACCGCCGCACGGCTGCTGGAGACCGGCACGCCGGAGCCGCCGCGCATCCCCCGGCCCCGGCTGGCGCGCGCCGACGGGCTGGTGTTCCGCGAGGTCGGCGCGCGCGGCTGACCCCCCACTGCTTCCGATCGGAAGCAACGGGGCCTACCCTCCCCGCGTCCGGCCCCGAGCCGGCCGAGAGGAGGAGTCGTGACCGACCCCCGCACCACCCCGTCCGCGCACGCCACCGGGAGCACCGGTGCCGGCGCGGTCCCGGCAGCCGGAGCCGCCGGCGTCGAGGAGTTCGGCTACCGCCAGGAGCTCAAGCGCTCGCTGACGTTCACCGACCTGCTGGTCTACGGCCTGGTCTTCATGGTGCCGATCGCGCCGTTCGGCATCTTCGGCAGCGTCTTCCAGGGCTCCGGCGGCATGGTCGCCCTCGCCTACGCGATCGGCGGGCTGGCGATGGCCTTCACCGCGGCGTCGTACTCGCAGATGTCCCGGGCGTTCCCGATGGCCGGCTCGGTCTACACCTACGCCGGCCGCGGCATCGCCCAGCCGGTCGGCTTCATCGCGGGCTGGATGATCCTGCTCGACTACGTGCTGGTCCCGGCGCTGCTCTACCTCATCGCCGCGATCGCCATGAACTCGATCGTCACGTCGATCCCGGTGTGGGTCTGGCTGATCGGCTTCGTCGTCCTCAACACCGCCGTCAACTACTTCGGCATCGAGTTCACCGCGCGGGTCAACAAGATCATGCTGGTGGCCGAGCTGATCGTGCTCGCGATCTTCCTGGTCATCGGCGTCGTCGCGCTGGCCTCCGGCGAGGGCCGCGGCTTCGACTTCACGCCGATCTACAACAGCGACACGTTCTCGCTGGAGCTGGTCTTCGGCGCGGTGTCGATCGCGGTGCTGAGCTTCCTCGGCTTCGACGGCATCTCCACCCTCGCGGAGGAGAACCGCGACTCGGCCCGCTCGATCGGCAAGGCGATGATCGCCGCGCTCGCGCTGGCCGGGACGCTGTTCATCGTCCAGACCTGGGTCGCCGCGCTGCTGGTGCCCGACCCCGACATCCTCATCGCCGAGGGCGACGCCGCGGGCACCGCGTTCTACGACGCCGCGGAGGTGGCCGGCGGCGCCTGGCTGGGCACCCTGACCGCCGTGGCGACGGCGATCGCTTGGGGCTTCGCCAACTCGCTGGTGGCCCAGGCGGCCACCTCGCGGCTGCTGTTCGCGATGGCGCGTGACCGCCAGCTGCCCGGCTTCCTGCGCAAGGTGCACCCGACCCGCCGCGTGCCGGTCAACGCCACCCTCCTCGTCGCGGCCGTCTCCCTCGTGCTCGGCCTGTACATGGAGCAGCGCGAGGACGGCATCACGCTGCTGTCCACCCTGGTCAACTTCGGCGCGCTGTCGGCCTTCCTGCTGCTGCACGTCGCCGTGGTCGTGCACTTCGTCGGTCGCCTCAAGAGCCGCAACTGGTGGCTGCACCTGGCGGTGCCGGTCCTCGGGTTCGGCATCCTGGCCTACGTCGTCTACAACGCCCAGGTCGCCGCCCAGGAGCTCGGCTTCGTGTGGCTGGCCATCGGCGTGGTGCTGATGATCGTCCTGATCGCCACGGGCCGGAGGCCCGAGATCCGAGCGGAGGAGAGACTGTGACGGCGTCCCTCGAGGTCGTCTCCCTGGAGCCGACCCCCGACCAGCTGCGCTACTCCTTCGGCGGCGGTGAGCCGCTGCTCACCGTGGCGCCGGGCACGGTGGTCGAGCTGACCACCGAGGACTGCTACGGCGGCAAGGTGCGCAGCGTCGAGGACCTGCCGAGCCAGGTGTGCCACTTCCCCTTCCTCAACCCGGTGAGCGGGCCGATCGCGGTCGAGGGGGCCGAGCCCGGGGACACCCTGGCGGTGCACCTGGTCGACGTCGCGCCGGCGCGCGACTGGGCGGTATCCAGCACGTTCCCGCACTTCGGCGCGCTGACCACCACCCACTCGACGGCGATGCTGCACGAGCCGCTCGAGGAGCTGGTCTGGCTCTACGAGGTCGACCGCGAGCGGGGCACCTGCCTGTTCCGCCCCCGCCGCGGCGGGCCGGAGGTGGAGCTCCCGCTCGACCCGATGCACGGCACGATCGGCGTCGCGCCGGCCGCGGGCGAGGTGTTCGCCAGCATCACGCCCGGCGCGCACGGCGGGAACATGGACACCCCCGAGGTGCGGGCCGGCACGACCGTCTACTTCGGCGTCAACGTGCCCGGCGGGATGCTCTCCCTCGGCGACGGGCACTGCCGGCAGGGCGAGGGCGAGGTCTGCGGCACCGCGGTCGAGTCGGCGATGCGCACGGTCGTCGTCGTCGACCTGGTCAAGGGCGGCGGGCCCGCCTGGCCGCGGTTGGAGACCGACGAGTTCCTCATGTCGACCGGGTCGGTGCGGCCGCTGGAGGACGCCTACCGGATCAGTCAGCACGACCTGGTGACCTGGGCGGCCGAGCTCGCCGGCTGGGACGAGCTCGACGCCCTGCAGCTGGTCAGCCAGGCGGGGCTGGCGCCGGCGGGCAACGTCGTCGACACCAACTACACGATGGTGGCCAAGCTGGCGAAGCGGTACCTGCCCGGCGCGGTCGCCGCCGACGGCGTGCACGAGCGGCTGCGCGCCACCGCGGCGGCCTACCTGCAGGAGCGCTGACCCCGCGCCCGGGACCCGCCTTTCGCGCGCGGAAGGCGAGTCCCGGGCGCCCGGCCGGGTAGCGGTGTCGCAGACCCGCCACCGCCGTCGGAGGGACGACCGTGACCGACGCCCCGAACAGCCCGGAAGCCCGCCGCCGCCTGCTCGCCGCCACCGAGCCCGTGCGGGCGGCGGCCAGCGCCGGCGCGCTCGCGCTGACCTACCCCCTGCTGCGCGGCGCACCCCGCGGCGAGCCGCACGGGGTGCTCGTGCTGCCCGGCCTGATGGCCTCCGACGTCTCCACCGCGACGCTGCGCCGCTGGCTGCGCGGCCTGGGCTACCCGGTGGTCGGCTGGGAGCTCGGCCGCAACCGCGGCCCCACCAAGGAGATCACCGACGAGCTGCCCCGGCTGGTGCAGCGGCTGGCCGACCAGCACGCCGGCCCGGTGAGCATCGTCGGGCAGAGCCTGGGCGGCATCTACGCCCGGCGGCTGGCGCTGCGCGTGCCGCGCCTGGTCCGCCAGGTGATCAGCCTCGGCTCGCCGTTCGGGCTGGCCGGCGGCCCGCCCGACGACACCCCCGGCGCCCGCGCCTACGCCCGCTACCGCCACCTGCACGCGGTGCCGCGCGGCCGGGGCGGCCTCACCGGCGGCCTGCCGGTCCCGAGCACCGCGGTGTACTCGCGCTGGGACGGCGTCGTCGACTGGCGGGCCTGCCGGCAGACGCCCGGGCCGCGCGCGGAGAACGTCGGCGTGCACGCCAGCCACCTCGGCATGGGCCACGACCCGGCGGTGCTGTGGCTGGTGGCCGACCGCCTGGCCCAGACCCGCGACGGCTGGCGGCCGTTCACCCCGCCGGCCCGGCTGCGGCTGCTCTACACGAGCGAGGACGACGTCACCGGCTGACGGCGTCGCGCCCGCAGCACCGCGTCGGCGGCGTGCGCCGATCCGTGCTCGTGCCCGCGCGCCGCGCGCGGCCGCGCCTCGGCCACCTGGACCTCCCAGTCGCCGGGGTCGAGCACCGCGGCCATCTGCCCGCCGGTGGCGTACCAGTCGGGCAGGCCCGGCCGCTGGATGCCGTGGGCGACGTCGCTGCCGTCGTGCATGGTCACCAGCAGCGTGCCGCCGGGCGCCACCGCCGACGCCAGCGTCCGCAGCACGGCGTCGCGGGTGCCGGGCGGGAAGTGCAGGAACGAGGCGGTCACCAGGTCCCACCGCTCCTCGCCGGGCTGCCACGAGGAGACGTCGACCTCGCGGGTCTCGAGCGACACCCCGGCCGCCTCGGCCGCCGCGGCCGCCCGGTCGAGCGCGGTGCGGGAGAGGTCGAGCGCGGTCACCGTCCAGCCGCGGCGGGCCAGCCAGACGGCGTCGCCGCCCTCGCCGGCGCCGGCGTCCAGCGCGCGGCCCGGCGGCAGGTCGGCGGCCTCGGTGGCCAGGACGTCGTTGACCCGGCCGCTCCACACGCCGGAGTCGTGCGTGCGGTAGCGCTCCTCCCACCACTGCGCGCCGTACTCCGGGTCGCTCATCGCCCGGATGACGTCGACGGCGGCCCGGGTGTCCTCGGCGACCAGGTCCGCGTTGATCTGCGCGCCGGCCCCCAGCCCGGCCGCCGCGGCGCCGATCACCTGGGCGCTCGGGTCCGCGACGTTGCCGGCCGCCCACACGCCGGGCACCGCGGTGGCGCCGCGGGCGTCGACCGGCACGTGCGAGCCGACGACCGCCTCTCCCATCCGGAACGGCTGGGTCTCCAGCCCCAGCCCGGCAAGCACGGCCGAGCGGGCGGTGAACCGCGGGGCCACGACGACGGCGGCGCGCGGCACCACCTCGCCGCCGGCCAGCCGGACACCGGTGAGCCGGCCGCCCTCGGTCTCCAGCGCCGCGACCTCGCCGCGCACCACGCGGACGCCGCGCGCGGCCAGCGCCTCGGCGGTGGCGTCGTCCGGCTCGGGCGCGGTGTGCAGGAAGAACACGACGTCGGCGCTCCACTGCCGCCACATCTGGGCCTGGTGCAGCGACATCGGGCCGGTGGCGACCACCCCGACCGCTCGGTCGCGCACCTCCCAGCCGTGGCAGTAGGGACAGTGCAGGACGTCGGTGCCCCAGAGCTCGCGCACCCCCGGGATGTCGGGCAGCTCGTCGGTCAGGCCGGTGGTGACCAGCAGCCGCCGCGCGCCGAGGACCCGCCCGGAGGCGAGCTCCACGGTGAAGGCGCCGGCCGCCCCGCCGACCGCGGTGACCGTGCCGTCGACCAGCACCCCGCCGTAGCCCGCCACCTCGGCCCGCCCGGCGGCGAGCAGGTCGGCCGGGGGCGTGCCGTCGCGGCCCAGGTAGTTGTGCATCTCGTGCGCCGGCGCGTTGCGCGGCGTCCCCTCGTCGACGACGGCGACCGAGCGCCGCGCCCGCCCCAGGGCGAGGGCGCCGGACAGGCCCGCCGCTCCCCCGCCGATGACCACCACGTCGTACGTCTCGTCCATACCGCCCACGGTGCACCCGCCGTCGCGGATCAGGCAAACCCCTTTGCCATACTGGCAACGTGACCGATCCCGACGCGGACCTCGACGCCGTCCTCGACGCGGTGGGCCCGCGGCTGCGCGACCTGCGCCGGCAGCGCGGCGCGACGCTGACCCAGCTGTCCGAGGACACCGGCATCTCGGTGTCCACGCTGTCCCGGCTGGAGTCGGGGCAGCGCCGGCCCACCCTGGAGCTGCTGCTGCCGCTGGCCCGCGCCCACCAGGTGCCGCTCGACGAGCTGGTCGACGCCCCCGAGACCGGCGACCCCCGGGTGCGGCTGAAGCCGATCACCCGGCACGGCGCCACGTTCATCCCGCTCACCCGCCGCCCCGGCGGCCTGCAGGCCTACAAGCTGGTGCTGCCGCCGCGCCGGGGCGGGGAGCCGGGCGAGCAGCGCTCGCACGAGGGGTGGGAGTGGGTCTACGTGCTGTCGGGCCGGCTGCGGCTGCTGCTCGGCGACACCGACGTCGTCCTCTCCGCCGGTGAGGCGGCCGAGTTCGACACGCGCACGCCGCACTGGCTGGGCAACGCCGACGACCGGCCCACCGAGGTGCTCGCCCTCTTCGGCCCGCAGGGCGAGCGCGTGCACGTGCGCGCCGCACCCCGCGGCCGCTGAGCGCTGGACGGGCCCCGGCGGGTCAGACGGCGCGGAGCACCGCCGGAGCGACGGGCCGGAGCCGCAGCCAGGGCAGCAGCTCGGCGGCGGGCATGGGCCGACTCAGGTGCCAGCCCTGGACCAGGTCACAGCCCATCTCGCGCAGCAGCTCCCAGGTGGCGGCGTCCTCCACACCCTCGGCCACCACCTCCAGCCCCAGGTGCCGCCCGAGATCGGTGACGGCGCGGACGATCGCCACGTCCTCGGAGCCGTTCTGCAGTCCCGTCACGAAGCTGCGGTCGATCTTCACCTCGTGCACGGGGAGCCGCTTGAGGTAGGAGAGCGAGGAGTACCCGGTGCCGAAGTCGTCGACCGACAGCCGCACCCCCAGGTCGCGCAACTGGTGCAGCAGCGCGATGGCACGGGCGGGATCGGCCATGACCGAGCCCTCCGTCACCTCCAGGGTGAGCCGTCCCGCGGGCACGCCGTACCGCGCGAGCAGCCGGGCGACCTCGTCGACGAGGTCGGCGTCGTGCAGGCTGCGCGCGGACAGGTTGACCGCGATGCCGAGGTCGTGGCCCGCGGCCCGCCAGGCCGCGCAGGCGGCCAGCGACCGGTCGAGGACGCGGGTGGTCAGCGCGCCGATCAGACCCGTGCGCTCGGCGATCGGCACGAACTCCTCCGGGGAGATCCGCCCCGTCTCCGGGTGGTCCCAGCGGACGAGCGCCTCGACGCTGACGACCTCGCCGGTGGTCGTCCGCGCCTGCGGTTGCACGTGCACCTCGATGCCGCCGGTCGCCAGTGCGGTGCGCAGCTCCGAGACCAGCGCGAGCCGGCGCGGGTCGCCGGTGTCCAGGTCGGGCGCGTAGACGCGCAGGCCGCGTGCGGTGCCCTTGGCGTCGTACATCGCGACGTCGGCCCGCTTGAGCAGGCCGGCGGGGTCGGTGGCGTGTGCCGGCGCCAGGGCGATGCCCAGCGACCCACCGACCTCGACCTCGAGGCCGTCGAGGGCCACGGGCTGCTCGAGGGCCCGCAGCAGCCGCCGGCCGAGCCGGACGGCACGGTCCTCGTCGGCGGTGTCGGTCACCAGGACGGCGAACTCGTCGCCGCCCAGCCGGGTGACCGTGCCCGCCTCGCCGACCGCGGACACCAGCCGGGCGGCCACCTCGACCAGGAGGGCGTCGCCCTGCTGGTGGCCGAGCGTGTCGTTGACCTCCTTGAAGCCGTCGAGGTCGAGGATCATCACCACCGCGCCGGCGGAGCGGCCGTCACGGACGTCGTCGAGCGCGGGGGCGAGCCGGCGCTGCAGGAACGCGCGGTTGGGGAGTCCGGTGAGGGCGTCGTGCAGGGCGTCGTGCCGGAGCCTGTCGACCAGCTCGCCGTTCTGCAGCGCGACGCTGGCGTGGTTGGCGACGGTCTCGAGGAGAAGCACGTCCGACTCGTCGAAGGTCCGCACGTCGCCGAGCCGGTCGGTGACGACGAGGACGCCGACCGTGCCGGCCCCGCCGCGCAGGGGAACGGCGATCGCCTCGTGGGCGGCGCGGGCGGCCAGCCATGCGCGCGCCGGGGTGTGCCGGGTCGTCCGCGGCAGGAGCTGGGCCTCGTCGCCGCCGACCACCGCCTGCAGCAGCCACTCGTCCACGGGTGTCCGTGGCTCCTCCGACCGCGAGAGCCGGCCCGAGGGCCCCAGCAGGACGCGGGCGACCTGCCCGCCGCCCGGGGCGGGGAAGACCACCTCGGCGCGCTCGGCCTTGAGCAGCTCACGTGCCTCGCCGAGGACGTTGCCCAGGACCACGTCGATCTCGGGCGAGCTGGTCACCGCCTGGGTGAAGCGGTAGAGCCGCTCGAGGTTGAGGTGCCGGTCGCTGAGGGCGGCGTAGGCGCGGTAGGCGGCCAGCAGCCCCGCGGCGGCCAGCAGCAGGAGGACGGCGCTGCGGACGTCGGCCGCCAGGCTGGTGACGGCCACGAGGGCGACGGCCACCACCATCGGCGCGACCGCCTGCCCGGTCACCGCCTCGCGGGCCAGCGCCGCGGGCCGCAGCCCGCCCTCGAACACGGCGATCACCAGGCCGATGGCCACGATGCCCACGGCGTTGGCCAGCAGGGCCGCGAGGAGCGCGGCCAGCCACAGCAGGGGGCTCCCCTCCCCCAGGTGACCGACGGCGCCGAAGACGAGGACCGCGATCCCCGTCTCGGCCCCGGCGAGCGCGAGGTTGAAGGTGGTCTTGAGCGGTGCTGACCGGCGGTGGAACAGCAGCACCGCCGCCGACCCCACGAGGCGCCCGGCCAGCAGGGGGAGCGGGCCGGCGAAGAAGAGGCCGAGCACGAGGGGGAACTCGCTGACGGCGACCGTCTGGGCCTCGCGCTTGACCTGGATGTGCAGCACGGTGGCCTCGGTGGCCGCGAAGCCGAGGGCCAGGACCCACCACGGGAGGGACAGCCCGCCGTGCGGGCCGGTGTGCAGGGCCGGGGCCACGGGCGCCGCCCACAGCGCGAGGCCGGTCAGTGCGACGAGCGCGGTCGTGATGCCCAGCACCCACAGCGTGGGCCGGGACGGGCGCCGCCCCGCGTGCCCGCCGGTCTCCTGGTCGTCCACGTGTCGTCTCCTCGGTGGGGGTTCCTCCCCCACGACGACGGCAGGGGGGGGGGGGGGGGGGGGGGGGGGGGGGGGGGGGGGGGGGGGGGGGCGGGGGGGGGGGGGGGGGGGGGGGGGGGGGGGGGGGGGGGGGGG